>JAEWWD010000247.1 GCA_023396535.1 Bacillota bacterium | reverse complement strand
CGTTTGAGTGGCTGCCGTGGCTGTGGCAGAACGACGGCGACATACTTGACAGCGAAGGCAAGATCCGCTTCAACGACACGGCCGGCCACGAATCCGTGGAGTTCTTCCTCAACTTGCTGACCGTCGACAAGGTCATCCCCGAAGCGGCACTGACCTGGAAATCCTGGGACGAGCTGGCTGCCGGCTTTGCCAACCAGTCCTTCGCCATGTGCGAAGGCATGGACGTCATGCTGCAGAAGCTCAACGAGAACAAGGACATCTCCTTCGAATGGGGCGTAGCGGAACTGCCTGCCAAGGCGGATAAAGCCAGCATGCTCGGCGGCGGCCACTGGGTCATCAACAAGAACTCCGAGCAGCAGGATGCCGCCTATGCGTGGATCGATTTCATCAGCGGCAAGAACAGCCTGTCCATGATGGACTCCTACATGCGCACCTCCGCGCGCAAGGACGCCGGCGAACAGGAAATCATCAAGAACGACGCCCGCAAGCAGGTGTTCGTGAAGTCTCTGGAATACGCCCGTCCCCGCCCCATCATCGCGGAATGGACGACGATAGACTACGATTGCATACAGCCCGCCTTCATGCAGGTCATATTCGAAGGCCGCGATATCAACTCGGCCATGGATGAAGCGGTCACAAAGGCCACCGCTGCGCTCGAGGGATAAGCTTAATCCGGCGTACAGAACATTCTCCAAAGTGTGGGGGAGCATGCTCCCCCACACTTCCATCCAATCGCCAATCGGCCTGTACTGCATTCGGGTTCCAAGTATCGATGCGCGGCGATAGCCGCACCAACTATCGGCGATCGCGCCGAAATTTGCGGGAAAATCCGCCATTGGCGGCATTCGGCCGCAGATAACCCGCCGAAAAAGTCCATGGGGCTTTCACGGCGGCATCAACGGGGGTAATGATGAAAGCAACCGCAGGGATGGCAAGACGTCCCGTAAAGGGATACCGCGACAGCAAGCTGGGCATGCTGCTGGTGCTGCCGGCGACGCTCATTATGCTGTGCGTCGTAGCGTATCCTCTTTCGCTCAATATCAAAATGAGCTTTCAGAAGATATTGATGATGAAGCCGTATCTGGGCACGCCGTTCGTATGGTTCGAAAATTACCAGAAGGTGCTCGCCGAACCCGCGTTCTGGCGGGCCGCGGGCAATTCTCTTACATGGACGATAGGATCGGTGTCGCTGCAGGTACTCATCGGGCTTATCGTATCGTCGCTGCTCAACGCGCCCATCAAGGCAAGGGGCCTGTTCCGCGGGGTCATGATGATCCCCTGGATCACGCCGGGCGTGGTCGCGGCGCTGACCTGGAAATGGATGTACGACGGCGAATTCGGCATACTCAACCATATTCTGATGCAGCTGCACGTCATACAGGACCCCATCGTATGGCTGGGTACCATGAAAACCGCCATGCCCGCGCTGATCGTACAGCACGCGTGGAAAAACGCGCCGTTTATAGCAGTCATGCTGCTCGCATCCATGCAGACGATTCCGGGCGATCTGTATGAGGCGGCCTCCATAGACGGCGCGGGCGGCTGGAAGAAATTCCTGCATGTGACGCTGCCGGAAATACGGCCCACGCTGTTTTTGACCACGCTGCTTTCGACAATCTGGACGTTCAACAGCTTCGATACCATATGGCTGCTGACGGAGGGAGGGCCTTCGGGCGCAACCGAAACCCTCACCACATTCGTGTATAAGGCGACGTTCCAGGCGTTCAATCTGGGCAAGGCGGCGGCCATCGCGGTACTGATGTTCATCGCGCTGCTGGGGTTGGTCCTCACCTACGCCAAGGCCACGAGTAAGGAGAGATGACTTTGAAAAAGAAGACAGCCGGTTTGTTTGCCGTTTATATACTCCTCGCGGTTTTCGTAGTGGTCGCCGTATTCCCGTTCCTGTGGATGGTTTCCACTTCGCTTAAATCCAACAGCTCCGTATTCAGGATTCCGCCTGAAATCATACCCAGCAAGCCGGATTTCAGCGCGTATCTTTCGATATGGAAGAACAAAGGGTTTTTCCAGGCGTTTTTCAACAGCTTCAAGGTGGCCTCCGTCACCACCATATGCGCCATGGTCATCTCCATCATGGCCGGGCTGGGCTTCGCGCGGTTTGATTTCAAGGGGCAGAAAAAGCTGCAGCTCCTGCTGCTGCTCGCGCAGTTGTTCCCGCTGGTGCTGCTGGTTACGCCGTACTATACCATCATGCGAAAATTGGACGTGATAGACGAGCATATGTCGCTGTATCTTTCCTACGCGTCCTTCGTGATACCGTTCAGCGTATGGATGCTGACCAATTATTTCCGCGCGCTTCCTACCGAGCTTGAGGAGGCCGCCCTCATCGACGGCAGCTCCACGCTGGGCGCGCTTATCCGCATCACGGTGCCGCTCTCCTCCCCCGGTATCGTGGCGACGGCCATCAACGCGTTCATACTTTCCTGGAACGAGTTCCTGTTCGCGCAGACGTTCATCGATTCGCCGGGGCTTCGAACGCTGCCCATCGCGCTCAAGTCCTTTATGGGGCAATACAGCACGGAATGGAACACGCTGATGGCGGCCTCCGTCATCAGCACGCTGCCCGTCGTGGTGATGTTCATATTCCTGCAGAGGCAGCTTATCGCGGGTATGACGAGCGGAGCCGTTAAAGGATAATGAACAATGTAAAATGAACAATGGCGGTAGAAATTCCCTTCGGGGAATTTCTTTTATTAATTAAATGAAATGCTTGACGAAACACGCCCACGAAAGCCTGTCCCTTTCACAACGGACTTTTGCAGACTTATAAATAAAGGAATTCCCCCGCAAGGGGGAATTCCAACATTCATTGTTCATTTTTCATTATGCATTGTTCATTGCGCTTTGCGCGAAACGCAAAGCGCCTTACAGCGTCATATATTTCTCCCTGTAGTATGCTTCGCGCTCGCGCAGAACCTTCTCATCGATGCGGCCGGTCGAAAGGAATTCCCGCAGCATAGCGTCGTCGGGTATGCCCGCGCGGCCGCCCTCCGCCGTGCATTTGACGGCGGACGCGCCGCTCGCGTAGCGTGCGGCTTCCTCTGCGCCCATACCCTTGCAGAGCCCCGCAAGATATGCGCCGTGGAACACGTCCCCCGCGCCCACGGTATCCACGGCCTCCACGCGAAAAGCGGGCAGTTCGAAATATCCTTCCGGGGATATGCCTTTGCAGCCCTCTGCGCCGAACGTGAATATGACGGTGGAAAATCCCCGCCCGTACAGCGCGCTGATGTTGCGCTCGTACGCTTTCGCGTCCGTATCCGCGAAATACGAAAGATAGAATTCCTCGGAGCCTATCAGGATATCCACCGTATCCAGGTACGGCATGAATTCCTCCCGGTAGGTATCCGCATCGAAACATACCTGAACGCCCGCCGCGTGCGCGATACGGGCGGCGTGCAAATCCGGCTCGCCCAGATGGCACAGGTGCAGGAACCGCGCGCCCTTGATCGCCGCGCGCGCCCGCTCGACATCCCCCACGCACAGCCTGTTTTCATCCGAGACCGGCCGCCACAGAATACGCCGCCCTCCCGATTTTTTATCCGAAAGCACGACGGAAAAGCCGTCCCGGTACCCCAGGGCCCGCCGGATATGCGCGATATCCACGCCGTGCGCGATAAAATCCTCAATAAGGAAATCCGATCGCGCGCCTGTGCCCATCACCGCTATAATAGCGGCGGGTGCCCCCAACCGCCCTGCGGCGGCAAGCGCGGTGGATACCTTCCCGCCGCCCTGACAGGTGGCGGACAATATGCGCCCGTTCCGGTTCTCGGGCGGAATCTCCTCCAAATGGATGACCTCGTCGAACCACGGGGTATCCAATCCAACGATCTGCGCGTTTCCCATAGCCGTCTCCCCTTCCGTACAGGAGTATACCGTTACGGCCGCTCAAACGCAAGCGCGGGTAGATAGGCGCAGGCGTCCTCGATGCTTTTCACATGGTCGCCGTATACGCAGGCGGTGTGATGGATGTAGGGACCGGTCACGATCCGGCGCTCCCAGCGCGCCCAATCGTCCACCTCGACCCATACGTAATTGCCGTTGGTCAGGGGGCCGTCCACTGTTTTACTTAGCCCGGCAAACAGGTTATACTGCCCGCGGCAGCCGTCAAAGCGCAGCAGCGTCAGCTCGCCCGCGCGCATTTCCCATTGCCCCATGTAATCGTTGATAAACGCGTGCCCGTTTTGCTTACGCAGGCCCTTGGGGAAGGGACCGCAGTGCCACAGCAGTTCCGCGTTGTCGTTGGTCGGGTGGCGCTGGGTGAGGTCGGCGAGGAACACCGGCTCCGTAAACCGGTTGGCCGCCTGCGCGATGATGAGGCTGACCGCGCCGTGAATATCGTTCTCGCACGCTACCGGAAGGCCGGAGTCCGCGAGATTGCCGAACACCGCGCAGGGGCGTATGCCCAGCGTTTCCCCGTATACGTTCCAGCACTCGCTGGCGGCTGCGGTACAGCCGTTCTCGCTGGCAAAATTGCGGATGGCGAGCTCTAATCCCGCCATGTTGTGCAGCGGATCGTCCTCTATGCGCGAGAGATCCACCCCCGCCGCGCGGTAGCCGGCAATGACATCGTCCGCATCCTTGGAGCGCGCAAGCTTTTTGGCCGAAGATATGATGGTGGTGACAGGCACCGGCGCCACCTCGATGCCGAAGCGCTCGAACAGCTCGCTTTCGTTGACCATGACGCTCAAAAACGGCTGCGGACGCACGCTGATCTGCGCGATACGGAGGTTCTTTACGCTGTTGACGATGAGCGCCGATGAGATAAACCGCCTGAAGCCCTCCGTAAAGGCCGCGTCCGTCGTAAAGCAGTTTTCGATATACGTGAAGGGCAGACCGGCGCGGTAGAGCGCCTTGCCGGTGGCGAACAGGCCGCACTGCGTATCCGTGGCGCGCCAGTTAAAGCCGTCCGGCGCTTCGTCCCGCCCACCCCAGATCAGCGTGGGCAGCTTGAGTTTGTTGACAAGGCGGAACACCGCCTCTTCCTGGCCGAAATTCACATGCGGGATGAACAGGGCGTTCACGCCGCGCTGCAAAAAGCGTTCCGCCGCCTTATCCGCTATCGCGACGGAGGAAAGCGTGCCGTCCTCGCTCAGGCCTTCTATGCCGATTACGTCAAAGCCGTATTGTACGGAGAACTTTGCCGCAACCTCGCTGATATGGTCGCGGTTGCGGAGTACGGTTTCATTGGTAAAGTAATCGCGCCGCGTGGGCGCTACGCCTAACACAAGCTTCATAGGTATTGCCTCCCGATAACTATGGATTTGTTATATGCGAAAATCAACTTATGAATAAGCTCCGGCCAGTCTTCCGAAACATTGACGCGGCCGTCTTTATTTCATTAAATAATAGGAAAAGAAGAGTGTCAATCCGGCGGCGGCAAGAGTGAAGATTTGCTTTACAAGTACCAAATATCGTTTGGGTTTTGCAGGAATGCGGTATTCATGATATATTTCACAGCATAAAAGTACGTCCATTTTCCTAAGAATTGTTGCTTCTTTGTATAGATAAGAACATTTTATAATAATCAAAAAGGGGGAATAGGGCATATGCAACACTTCGTTCCTGAGGAACTAGACAGGGAAACTTTCCGCAAACTAGGCGATTTCGAGGATATGCTCACGCTGGGCGAGCGTTTTACGGGCGGCCCTGTTTTTGAGGGCTTCTTTCCCGACGCGCTGCAGTTCGATAACAACGGCAAAGCGATGTCCTTTTCGATTTGCCGCGTGAGCGGCACGCCCACCCACATCAAGACCGTGGAGTACCATTCAGAAAGCTACGAGGGCATACTCCCGCTGGACGGCGATATTTACATGTTTGCCGCCCCGCCGTGGTGGTTCATGAAGCTGGACGAAATCAAAATTTACCGCGTGCCGCGCGGCACCATGGTAAAGCTCAAGCCCGGCGTGGTGCACGGCACCGTCATATCCGCGGACGGCTCCCCCGTCAACGTATTGGTGGCTCTGCCCGAGCGCACGTATTCCAACGACTGCGTATTCACCGAGCTCAAGGAGGAAGACTGGATTCTTCTTTAATCCCGTATTCTTCCGGCATTTACATGATTGATCACACAGCGTTTTCCTCTCAGCCGGCGCAGCCCCGGCTTTCTCACACGCAACGGACGAATTAGCACTTTACACGCAAGGCATACAATCCGATTGGGCGGACGGTGGATATCTCTTTCGCCGGCAGCCGCGAAGGGATATCCCGGCAGCCGGAACGCAAACGGATTGGCGGCCATGAAAGGACTGGCCGATGGTTACCGATACTACGCCATTCGCGCGGGCGGACGACCCGCTTTCTTTGCTTGTCCCGCACGAAATCGAGAGCGCTTCGCGCCTGCGGGACGGCGTGCTGCTGCGATTAAAAGCGCTGCGGCTCAATAAAGAAGAAATCAACATCAGCATGCTGAAAAAAGGCGTCTCCTTCGCGTTCACGGGCGAATGGGGGCACATGGCGCTGCGCGTGCAGCTTCTTTCAAAGACGGACCTGCGCATCCGCATGGCGGAGCGTGAGGAGATACCGGAACTTCGCCAGCCCATGCTGCTCGCGGAACCGGAGGGTTTCGAGGAATTCGGATTTTCCGAGGACACGGACGCCGTCCGCCTGACGACGGGACGCATTTCTGTGGAGCTTTACCGCGATCCTTTCCGTATTCGCGTACTGGACGATACGGGCCGTACACTCTATGAGCAGTACAACGACGACGCGCACAATGTCACCAACGACCGCCGCCGCGGCCACCGCGAGGACGGCTCCGGCACGGACGCGCTGGACCCGGCGCTGAGCTTCCCCGGCTTTATGCGTTACCCTTCGGGTCTGGTCAAAAACGAACGTACCGGCGCGACGCTTTACGCCGAGACTGTGCGCATGCAGCACGGCGAGCGTTTTTACGGATTTGGGGAAAGTTTCTCACGGCTGAACAAGGCCGGACAGGATATTCTCAACGAAGTCACCAACCCCGTCGGCGTATCCAACGCCCGCTCCTACAAATGCGCGCCGTTCTTTCTTTCCAGCCGGGGATACGCCGCCTATTACAACACGCCGCGACGCATACGCTTCCGCATGGGCGCCGATTTCTTCAAAGCCTGTTCAGCCGAAGTTGAGGCGTCCCTGCTTGATCTGTTCCTGTTCTTCCGCAAAAGCCACGCGGAAAACCTGCGCGCTTATTGTGACTTAACCGGGCATTCCGCACTGCCGCCCAAATGGGCGTTCGGCGCGTGGATGAGCCGCAACTGTTACATGACCGGCCGGGAGGTCGAGGAGGTGGCGGCGGAGCTTCGCGCGCGCGCCCTTCCCTGCGACGTCATGCACATCGACTGGGCTTACTGCAAGACCACGGATTACGATTTCGAATTCGATACCGCCCGCTTCCCGGACGTGCCCGCCATGGCGCAGAGGCTTCTTTCAAAGGGCATCCGCCTGAGCGTGTGGCAGTTGCCCTATATCCGGCACTGTAGCCCGGTATTCCCGGAGGCCGTAGCGCATCACGCGCTGGCGCTGGAGCGGGATGGATTCATTGCCGACGCGAAGGAAAAGCAGGCCGTTATCGATTTCAGCAGCCCCGAAGCCGTCGACTGGTACAAGGGCAAGCTACGGGCGCTGCTCAATCAGGGCATCCGCGTCATCAAAACGGATTTCGGCGAATGCGCGAGCGAACACTACGTTTATAAAACCGCCGACGGCGCGGATATGCACAACCTGTACCCGCTGTTCTACAACAAAGCCGCTTACGAGGCCTGCGAGGAGATATATCCCGGCGATTCGCTGATCTGGGGCCGCTCGGCTTACGCGGGCTGCCAGCGCTACCCCGTGTATTGGGGCGGGGATTCGGACTCGGATTTTTCGGGCATGTACCACTCGCTGCGCGGCGGGCTTTCGCTGGGGCTCTCCGGCTTCCCGTTCTGGAGCCACGACGTGGGCGGCTATTTTGGCACGCCGGAGCCGGAGGTATACATCCGCTGGCTGCAGTTCGGAATGCTTTCCCCGCTTGTCCGCTTCCACGGTACCTCCGCACGCGAACCTTGGGC
>JAEWWD010000241.1 GCA_023396535.1 Bacillota bacterium | reverse complement strand
CCACATTTAATCCAATTTGACGACATGTGCGTCAAATTGGTGGAAAAAATGCCGCCATGAGCGGCATTTTAACCCACAGAAAACCCATCGGCAAAGTCCGCAGGACTTTGCCGATGGCCTGAAGCGCCGGTAGTCGGCGCTTTTATTAATTCTAAAATACTCGGATTAGCCTAAAAGATGTTCCAGCAGGATCTTTACGCCGATCAATATCAAAACGATTCCTCCCGCGACTTCTGCACGTTTTCTGAACATACAGCCGAGCTGACGTCCTGCCAGCACCCCGAGATAACAAACGACGAATGTAATTCCGCCAATAACAGAGGAGCAAATGACAATATTCTCATGCTGGATTGCGAGGCTGATGCCGATGGCCAGCGCGTCGATGCTGGTTGCAAGGGATAAAACGCAAAGCGTGCGGGTGTTGGAGGCGCAGGCGGGCGGACGCTCGCAGCCTTCCGGCTTGCATGCTTCAACGATCATTCGGATGCCTATGAAGCTTAAAAGACCCAATGCGATCCAGTGATCCACGCTTTCAATGTACTGGTCGACGGTCATACCCGCAAGATATCCGATCGCAGGCATGATGCCCTGGAATGCGCCAAAGAATAAGCCGACTTTCAGCGCATGCGTATGACGCAGCTTGACCATACGGATTCCTTCCGAAACGGCGACGGCGAACGCGTCCATCGCCAAAGCGACCGCCATCAGCAGGAGCTCAACGTTTGACAAATGTATAGCCTCCTTGCGCGCTGTTCCTTAAAGAACGGGTTCATCATAATGCACGTGTCAGCGAAGCGTCAAGCGGGCTATAACACCCCGCTGTATCAAGCCTACGCTCAAATGACATGCAATACGACCGAATAGTTGTTTTTATACAACATGAAGATTGGTCGGGTCGGCAAAAATGCAGGCTTGCCGATTTGCGGCAAGCCTGCGGATCTGCCTATCTCATATGAGTTTGCTCAAAATACAGCAAAAAATTTCGTTGTTTTGTTACTCGTCGTATACCTCAATTCGGAATACCGTGGGTTTAGTATTATCGGGGCAGCAGACGTGCGTGACACCCTCTTGTTCATCCCAGGGATGTCTTCCGCCAAGTTCCAATACGCGGAGCATCGGCCACAGGCTATGGAACGCCGCCGCGCAGAAATTTTGCGGGCAGCGTTCGAAGTCGAATTCGAATACTTCGCCGACCTTATGACAACCGCACGCTTGTCCGGAAGGATCGACGGGGCATTTTTCCACAATAATGCGAGCCTTTTTGGGTATAGCCATCTGATAAGCACCTCTTTCTTGAATATGGCGTTTATTGCGCCCGCTTTTTCTCATCATCAAGAAAAAGCAGGCAAGGTTGCAGTCAAACAATGGGCATGGATAGGGTATACGGAAGTATCGATGAGGTTAACATACTATATATCGGGAAGAATTCGTAACCTACCCGCGGTTATACTGGTTGACCGACTCCCGAACAGTATGTACGCTTGCAAACGAAGGGCCTTATGCATGCGAATATACCATTATGGGTCGGCAGCCGTCAAGGGACAGAAGGTGATGAATTGAGCGTTTTCGATTGGTATTGCCAGATGTTTAATCCCATGGTATAATACGAAGCGTTGGTATGTTTGGCGTTAGGAGAGTGGGTTGTCCCACTCTTTCATTTTGAGGGACAGTGATTTTAAAGTACGGAGGCCGTGGAGGACCGGTATTGAAAACTGTTGAAGTGGTGCAGGCATTGGTGCAGGGCACCGTATCGGAGCTTGGATTTGAGCTTATAGATGTCGAGTTTCAGAAAGAGCAGACAGATTGGGTGCTGACGATATATATCGACTCTCCCGGCGGCGTACTGATAGACGACTGTGAGCGTGTAAGCCGTGCGGTGGAACCTATTCTCGATGAAGCGGATCCTATCGCGCAATCCTATTTTTTAAGCGTATCATCTCCGGGTCTCGACCGTCCTCTCAAAAAGGACAGGGATTTTGAACGTAATATGGGCAAAGATATCGTCGTTAAACTGTATGCGCCGGTGGAAAAGAAGAAGGAATTCATCGGCTCGCTGACAGGGTTTGACGCGCAATCGTTCACCATTGCCTGCCGTGATGGAAAAGCGCGGAGTTTTCTGCGAAAGGATGCGGCAAGTGTGAAACCGCATATCGTGTTCTAGGGTTATCCCGGCAGCAGTACAGGCTAAGCAATATGTATTTATTTGATAAAGAGGGAGTGCAAGCAACATGAACGCCGAATTCATTGAGGCGCTGAATGCGATCGAAAAGGAGCGCGGAATCAACAAGGAGATCCTGATTGATGCGGTGGAAAACGCGCTGATTTCCGCCTATCGCCGCAACTATGGCACATCCAACAACGTGCGCGCCGAGGTGGACAGGGAAACCGGCGAGATACAGTTGTTTGCGTCCAAATCTGTTGTCGAAACCGTGGAAAACCCGCATTCCGAGATAGCTTTGGAAAATGCGCGCAAGATCAACGTACTCTATGAGGTCGGCGACGTGCTCGAAGAAGAGGTGAAACCCAAGAACTTCGGACGTATTGCGGCGCAGACGGCCAAACAGGTCGTCGTGCAGCGTATACGCGAAGCGGAGCGCGGCGTGATATACGAGGAATACGTGGAAAAGGAAAACGAGGTACTCACCGCCATCGTGCAGCGCGTGGAGAAGAGCGGCGCGTATGTCGAACTGGGCAAAACCGACGGCCTTCTCGCTCCCAACGAGATGATACCCGGGGAGAGCTTTGAGAGCAATGACCGCATTAAGGTCTATGTGCTTGAGGTACGCAAGACCAACAAGGGGCCGCAGGTACTGGTTTCACGTACGCATCCCGGC
>JAEWWD010000238.1 GCA_023396535.1 Bacillota bacterium | reverse complement strand
GGGGGGGGGGGGGCCCCCCCCCCCCCTGTCCCCCCGTATTTGTGCGGGGTTGCGTGTTCTTGCTGATTATTTCAGGCAACAGGCAGGCGTTACACCCTGCATGTTGTGTTTGCGCGTTTATACACATAAGGTATCGCCGCCCATAGGCGGCGATACCTACAGTACCCGCAAGCAGTACGAACGATAACCAATCAAAGGCGCTCTTAACCACCACTCCAAGCAACTTAAAATCAGACTTTTCTATTGTTTTTTTCACGCAAAAGCGCATTTATCTGGTATACTAGGTAGGCACTCAGATACTATGAACGTATGGAGAGAGAAAACGCATGGATTTTCCCCTCAGGCTGGCTCAGGCGGTTTCCGCACGCTGCGGCGTTGACGCGGACGAGCTTCTCAGCCTCATCGTCACCCCGCCGGACAGCGCCATGGGCGACTTCGCCCTCCCCTGTTTCCGGCTCGCCAAGGCCATGAAAAAAGCGCCGCCCGTTATCGCAAAAGAGCTGTGCGAGACTGTCGCGCTGCCCGAATTTGTTGAGCGCGCCGAGCCCGTCAACGGCTATATGAATTTCTTTATTAAGCCCGCCGCCTATGCGCAGGCGGTGCTTGAAGCCGTGCGCGAGGAAGGCGAAAATTACGGCGGCAGCAGCGAGGGCGCGGGGCGCAATATCTGCATCGACTATTCTTCCATTAATATCGCGAAGCCCTTCCACATCGGGCACCTGAGCTCGACGGTGATCGGCCATTCGCTTTACCGCATATTCCAGCACATGGGCTACAACTGCATTGGCATCAACCACCTGGGCGACTGGGGCACGCAGTTCGGCAAGCTCATCGTGGCCTACAAGCGCTGGGGAGAGCGCGCGGCGGTGGAAAAAGGCTCCATCCGCGCGTTGCTGGATCTGTACGTCCGCTTCCACGACGAAGCCGAAAAGGACGAACGGCTCAACGACGAGGCGCGCGCCTGGTTCAAGCGCATTGAAGACGGGGACGACGAGGCGCTTTCTCTGTTCGAGTGGTTCAAATCGCTCACGCTGCGCGAAGTGGGCCGCGTGTATGACATGCTGGGCATCGCGTTCGATAGCTACGCCGGCGAGAGCTTTTACAACGATAAAATGGGCCGCGTCATTGAAGAACTGGAGGACAGGAACCTCCTGAAACTCGACGACGGCGCGTACCTTGTGGATTTAAACGAATACAGCATGCCGCCCTGCATCGTGCTGCGCTCGGACGGGGCGACGCTCTACGCCACGCGCGATATCGCCGCTGCGCTCTACCGCAAGGACACGTACGATTTCGCCAAGTGCCTGTACGTCGTCGCCTACCAGCAGGATCTGCATTTCCGCCAATGGTTCAAGGTGGTGGAATTGATGGGCTACGATTGGGCCAAGGACCTCGTGCACGTTTCCTTCGGCATGGTCAGCATGCAGGACGGCACGCTTTCCACCCGCAAGGGCAAAGTCGTGTTCCTCGAAGAAGTTTTAAGCGCCGCCATCGAAAAAACTTTGGCCGTCATCACCGAAAAGAGCCCCGATCTTCCGGACAAACCCGCCGTCGCCCGCCAGGTGGGCGTGGGCGCGGTGGTGTGGAACGCGCTGTACAGTAGCCGCATCAAGGATATCGTGTTCAGTTGGGACAAGGCGCTCAATTTCGACGGCGAGACCGGCCCCTACGTGCAGTACACGCACGCGCGCTGCTGCGCCGTGCTGCGCAAGGCCAATATCTCCGATATGCCGGTGGGCGTCGACTATTCCAGGCTGGATGACGAGGATTCCATGCGCGTGGTGCGCGCGCTCAGCGATTTCAAGCGCGCCGTGCGCGAGGCCATGGAGAAGTACGAGCCGTACCTCGTATCCCGCGCGGTGGTCGCCGTTTGTCAGGCGTACAACAAGTTCTATTACGAGAACCGCATCATAGGCGAGGAACCGGAAGTCGAGAAGGCGCGTCTCGCGCTGACCGCCGCGGCGAAGTCCGTCATCTGCACGGGCCTGTTCCTCGTCGGGCTTTCCGCGCCCGAGCGCATGTAACGCGAAAAAAGCGGAAATGCTCAGTTAAGAAGCTTTATCGGGGGCTTTGCCCCCGTACCCCCACTAAAGGGACATGTCCCTTTAGAATCCCTCCATCGAAAACGCCCTGTTCCAGGGCGTTTTCGGGGATGGGTTCTTAGGGCCGTTACGGCCCTAAGCGGGTGTTTGAGGGCAGAGCCCTCAACAAGTAGCCAATTTCCAGAAATCCGTTTTCAACCGAGGGGGGACAGACCATGCTGGACATCAAACGAATACGCGAGAACCCGCAGGCGCTCATCGAGGCCATGGAGCACAGGCGCAGCAAGGGCGCGGACGTATCCGCCTTTTTGGATACGGATGCGCAGCGCCGCAAACTGCTCGTCGAGGTGGAAAGCCTCAAAGCGCGCCGCAACGCGGTCAGCACCGAGATACCGCGCCTGAAAAAGGCGGGCGAGAGCACCGACGCGCTGATGGAGGAAATGAAGGAGACCGCCGCCCGCATCAAGGAGCTGGACGCGGAGGTCGCCGCGCTGGACGAGAAGATTCAGGAGTTTTTATACTCCATCCCCAACATACCGCACGAGAGCGTGCCAGTGGGTGCGGACGACAAGGAGAACAAAGAAATCCGCCGCTGGGGCGACCCGGCCAAATTCAATTTCGAGCCCAAAGCGCACTGGGAGCTCGGCGAAAGCCTGAACATACTGGATTTCGCCACAGCCGCCAAAGTGACGGGCTCCCGCTTCACGTTCTACCGTGGGCTTGGCGCGCGGCTGGAGCGCGCAATCATCAATTTCTTTCTGGATACGCACACCTGCGAAAGCGGGTATACCGAAATATTCCCGCCCTACATGGTCAACCGCGCGAGCATGACGGGCACGGGCCAGCTCCCCAAGTTTGAGGAGGACGCGTTCAAGGTGGCGAATACGGAGTATTTCCTCATCCCCACCGCCGAAGTGCCCGTGACCAACATGTACCGCGACCAGATACTCGACGGCGACCAGCTCCCGCTCAAATTCGCGGCGTACAGCGCGTGCTTCAGGTCCGAAGCGGGCAGCGCCGGGCGCGATACGCGCGGGCTGATCCGCCAGCACCAGTTCAACAAAGTGGAGCTGGTGAAGTTCGCAAAGCCGGAAGACTCCTATAATGAGCTTGAGTCTCTGACCAACGACGCGGAGCTGGTGCTGCAGCGGCTGGGGCTCCCCTACCGCGTGGTCGCGCTCTCAACGGGAGACCTCGGCTTCTCTTCCGCAAAGACCTACGACATCGAAGTGTGGATGCCGAGCTACGGCCGGTATGTGGAGATCAGCTCCTGCTCCAACTTTGAGGATTTCCAGGCGCGCCGCGCGGGCATACGCTTCCGCAGGGACGCGAAGGCCAAGCCGGAGCTGGTGCACACGCTCAACGGTTCGGGCGTGGCGGTGGGGCGCACCGTCGCCGCCGTGCTGGAGAATTACCAGCTCGCGGACGGCTCGGTGAAGATCCCCAAGGTGCTGGTGCCGTATATTGGGAACAATATTATCAATTAATAATGAATAGTTAATAATGAATAATGAAGGAAGCGCGGCCGTATGGCCGCGCTTCAGGCCATCGGCAAAGTCCTGCGGACTTTGCCGATGGGTTTTCTGTGGGTTAAAATGCCGCTCATGGCGGCATTTTTTCCACCAATTTGACGCACATGTCGTCAAATTGGATTAAATGTGG
>JAEWWD010000021.1 GCA_023396535.1 Bacillota bacterium | reverse complement strand
TAAATAGAACGATAAATCCAAAGTGGAAGGCGGTCAGTCTATGGAGACCATGAATCAAACGATACTCGATGCGTTCCGTTTCCGGCACGCCTGCAAGAAATTCGACCCGGCAAAAGCGGTATCAGCGGAAGACTTCGACACCATACTGGAGACGGCGCGGCTTTCCCCCAGCTCTTTCGGGTTTGAGCCATGGAAGCTGGTCGTGCTGCGGGACCCGCAAATCAGGGAGAAGCTCTACTCCTTTGCCTGGGGCGCACGCAACAGCCTGGACGGAGCCAGCCATTTTGTGATACTGCTGGCCCGCAAAAAAGCCGATATGCTTCATAGCTCCGACTACATCACGCATATCCTGCGGGATATACAGAAATTTCCGGAGGATATCGCACAAAGCAGGCGGAAAACATATGAGAATTTCCAGGAAAATGAATTCAGGCTTCTGGAAAGCGACCGTGCGATGTTCGACTGGGCGAGCAAGCAGACTTACATCGTACTGGCCAATATGCTGACGGCGGCGGCGCTGCTAAGGGTCGACGCATGCCCCATCGAAGGCTTTGACAGGCAGAAGGCAGATCAATTGCTCTCTGAATTCGGCGTTATGGATCAGGAACACTTTGGCGTATCCGTCATGGCCGGGTTCGGCTACCGGGCCGAGCCCCCGCACCGCGAAAAAACGAGGCAGCCGCTCAGCGACATTGTGCTGTGGAAATAGACCGGTCGTCGGGCGGCATTCCTCCCGTTTGTCCGTCTACGCGGACATGGCTATTTCCCGGGAAAGGAATTTGTGCCGGTCGTTCAGATACGTGCTCTAATATGCGCTTATGTATTCGGCGTTATATATTCGGTAACCCGCATAATGCGCCATGACGTAACCGACCGTCATACAGCCTGAAAATCAGGGCGTTTTGTAAGCGGGAAATATTGATAGGCGCTTGTAAAGAAATACGTATTTTGTTATGCTGTTAGAAGATCGACAAATATTATGGAGGTAAGCCGCAAATGAAATCTGAACTCAAGCGGGAGCTGAAGGATTTCGCACTCCAGATCCGCATCGCCTGCCTTGAAGAATTGAAGTCTTTGGGCTTTGGGCATGTCGGCGGCTCTTTGAGCATCGCGGACGTGCTGGCCGTGCTGTACGGCTCCGTCATGAAGATCGACCCGAAGAACCCTTCATGGCCCGAGCGCGACAAGCTCGTTTGCTCCAAGGGTCACGCCGGCCCGGCCGTATACGCCACACTGGCGCTCAAGGGGTATTTCCCATATGAGCTGCTGATGACGCTGAACAAGCCCGGCACATCGCTGCCCAGCCATTGCGACCGCAACAAGACCCCCGGCGTGGATATGACGACGGGTTCGCTCGGACAGGGCACCTCCCTCGCCGTGGGCCTCGCCATAGGCGACGCGCTCAAAAAGCGCGGCAACCGCGTATTCCTCATCAGCGGAGACGGCGAGCTCGACGAAGGGCAGACCTGGGAAGCCGCCATGCTCGCGAGCGCGCGAAAGGTCGACAACCTGATCTGGTTTGTGGACGAGAATAAAAAGCAATTGGACGGGCCGACCGCGGAAATACTGCCGCAGGGCGATCTTGCTGCAAAGTTCGCGGCTTTCGGGTTCGATACGCAGCGTATCCCCGGCAACGATATAGAAGCCGTATATGAGGCTATCGAGCGCACGGCCGCCGTACAGGGCAAGCCGCACGCCATCATACTGGATACCATCAAGGGCGCAGGCGTCAAGCAGGTCGAACAGACGGCCTCCAACCATTCCATGGCGGTCAAGCCCGAAGTGTTCGACGAATGGATCGCAGGCCTTCGCGCCGAACGCGAGGCTCTCAGAGCCGAGTGAAGGGAGGAGAGCGTATGAATATCGTATACAACGGCAGCATGGATACCGTAGCTTTCAAAGACTTACTGGGCGCCACCATACCGCGCCTTTGCGCGGAGGATCCGGACGTCATTTATCTGGACGCGGACCTGATGAGCTGCATCGGCACCACAAAATTCGCCAAAGAACACCCCGAACGCGCCATCAACTGCGGCATATCCGAAGCGAATATGATCGGTACGGCCTGCGGGCTTTCGGCGGCGGGTTTCAAGCCCATCGTCCACACGTTCGGCCCGTTCGCGTCGCGCCGCGTGTTCGACCAGATATTCCTTTCCGGCGGGTACGCCAAGAACAGCATCACCGTCATTGGCACCGACCCGGGCGTGACGGCTACGTTCAACGGCGGCACGCACATGCCGTTTGAGGATATGGCGCTCTATCGCGCCATCCCCCATGCCAAGGTGTTCGACATCACGGATACCACAATGTTGGATGATATACTCACGCAGTGCAAGGATCTGCCGGGCGTCAAATACCTGCGCGTAGGCCGTAAGCTGGCCGCGAAGGTATATGAGACGGGCAGCAAATTCACGATCGGCAAGGCCATCCCCCTGCGCGAGGGCAAGGACGCGGTCATATTCGCGACCGGCATCATGATACATGAGGCCATGCAGGCGGCAGAGCGGCTTTCAAAGGAAGGCATTGAGGTTGTGGTGGTGGATATGTTTACGGTGAAGCCCATCGACGAGGACGCCGTTGTACAGTATGCAAAAGCAACCGGCGCCGTCGTGACGGCAGAAAATCACAACAAGGTCGGCGGCCTCTTCAGCGCCGTATCCGATGTGCTCGCGCGCAAATGCCCCACGCCCGCCGAGTATGTGGCGGTCGAGGACGAATTCGGCGAAGTCGGTCCGCAGGATTACCTGCAGAAGCGCTTCGGCCTGACGGCGGATAACATCGTAGCAAAAGTCAAAGCCGTGCTCACACGCAAATAAATACCGTATATATTATCTGCCAACGGGGGTATTCTTCGTTGGCAGATGTATGGAATTCACAATTTTCGCATTGATTTTTACGCAATGCATAGTTACAATGAAAACAGAAATAACTGGAGGTGCTTACAATGGCCTACGTGATCAACGACGAGTGCATCAGCTGCGGCGCATGCGAGGCGGAATGCCCCGTCAGCGCGATTTCCCAGGGCGACAGCCAATATATTATCGATGCGGATACCTGCATTGAGTGTGGCGCCTGCGCAGACGTTTGCCCGGTTGGCGCTCCCAATCCCTCATAAAAGCAAATCGACACTGCATAGAAAACGCTCTGAAACGGGGCGTTTTTTATTTGTCAGCGGTTAATCACCCTACGATAAATAGTTCACCAGCTTCGTTTTGACCCATTCGTCTCCATAGTAGCCATAACGGCTTTCCGCAGTTTTGGCCTTTAAATCGAACAGCGAAACACACCCTTCTATGCGCAGACGGTTTCCATCCGCGCTTTTCGGGTTTTTTGCATAATAGACAGGGTATTCCCCATACGGCGCGAGGAAATCCGCTATCTTTCGGGCGGTCTCGTAATCTATGCTGCCCCGTTCCGCCAGCGCGCGGCGAATTTGATGATTCAGTTCGTCATACCGCCACTGGATATCATTGATTTGCCCGCCCGCTATCAGCAGCGTCCACGCGTCCATGGCGCAAAGACGCATCTGTGGCATCAAAAAATGATTGGTCGTAATATGGACGTTCCCCTCCGTCCGCTGCGGCGCGAAATAATATCCGGAAGGACAGTTTTTTTCCTTAGGCGCTCTGTTAATGAACCCTCCGGGCATAAACGCATCCGGCGGCAGGCGAATATCCGAATTTACCGTTTGCCGATAGCGCTCCCACAGCCCTTTATTGAACGCATAATACTCCGCAGGGAACTTCGCGCCACACCAGCGCGTCATCATGCCGCGGGCGGGCGGTTCCGGCGTATGCGCCTTCAAATACGCCGCATCCGGCAGATATGGCCGCCATGGCGCAGGCGGGTACCGCAACGAGTCCAGTACCGCCCACGACGCGCCCGCTTCCACGGTACAGGCAATATCGTTTTCCCCGTCGGACAGCGCGTAGTTCCAGGTGACGCCGCGCTCCGTATCCCGGATGACACGCACAGCCTCCCGCGCGCTCCCGCCTCGCATGACGCATTCCCGGGCCAACAGCAACGAATTCATCCCAAGCCGCTTCGGATCGCAATTCGCCGCGGGCGACATGTTAATGCTCACCGCCGTACCGCGCGCGTTCATGGCGCTGATACTGCCCACGATGCCGGGCGCCGTAACGCTGACATAGGGATGGAGCGTTTCCCCGGGCTGCCCTTTGGGGACATGGAGAATATGGGCGATATTGCGCTGGAATACGCCGCCGGAAGCGAACATGAAATCCCGCGCGAAGTAATGCCCGCCGCCCGCCTCTGTGCCGAACACGGAAAACGCGTTGCACATCATAGTCAACCGCACAGCTTCGGACGGAAGCTCTATTTTGCGCTCGCGCAGGAATCCGCCGGTATAAACGAGGGCGCACAACGCGTCAAATCCGGTATTCATGACGATGAGACGGCTTTTCGTTACCCTGGTGCGCGGATTCGCCTTTTTGCATCCCGCAAGCACGCCATCTATCTCCTCATGAATATGTAAGGGCAGGACGGCATAGGCGTCGTCACACAACTCATACAGCAAGGATACCATCAGCTTCTGTAACAACGGAAAGTTGTTGAAAAATTCCGCGCTTACGAAATCAAACAATATGTTGTCCGTGAAATTTATCGCCATCTCGGATACTTGCGGCTCGGCGAGCATACCCAGTAGATACCCGCGCATATAGGGTGTCCCTTCAAGATAATAGCTCGTTTTCCCCCGGCCCGTATCGTAATCCTTCGCTGTTTTGTGTACGGCCAGCACGCCCAGCGCGTCCGGGAGCACGTAGGCCGTTTTGGCACGGAAGCCGTCCTCCGCGTAGGCGCGATATACCGTTTTCAGCCGGTCTTTCATGTATGCATCCATCGTACGCCGCCCCCCCCCTCGCTTTGCGGCGCAAAAAAAGCGCCGGAGCGGCGGCGCCTGAAAAACCCGCGTATCAAAGGCCGAGTTAGCTTATCGCGCCGCCGCGATATATCCTATGCGCCGGCATTAAAAACATGAAATGCGTCAGCTTCCCTGTGCAAACGCGAGTATGCGCGCCGCCGCGTCGTCCGCGTACTGCGCGAGCGTCATCTGCTGTGTTCCCGCCACTTCGATATTGCAGCGCGCGCTGGGCACGAACACCTTGCGCACGTCCGCGCCGCCCACCGCGGCGGCAATGGCCGGCGAAACCTCGCCGTGCAGCGCGTTTGCGGCAAGCATGCCGATGGGCGCGACGATGATATCGCACCGGCCCGCGCTATAACAGATGGCGTTCTCTCCCGTCGCGCCTTCGTCCGCGCCCGCGCGCAGCATAGCCGATGTAGCCAAAGAGTTTGTCCCCAGCGCAAGCAGCATATGCCCCTTGCCGCGCAGCCGCTCAATTAACGCGCAGCCTACGCCGCCGCCTTGTCCGTCGATGATGGCAATTCGCATAGATACCTCACAAATAACGCTTATCGCGTACTATATATATGCTTTCAGCACAGCCCAGGCAGGCAGCTTGTCCGCAAGCGTACGGATGTGCCGCCTTGGTACAGGGCTGGAAGAGGGGAGCAGAATATACCGCATATCGTCCAGCCGCTCAAAATTCCTGTCGTACATGCGCTGCGCCGTCGTTCCGTTGAAACATACGGTTTTAATATCAGCATGCGCATATAAAAAAGCGGGAATATCGTTGGGCGCGGCATTTCGGATATCCTTATCCAGGCTGCCCGTACGCTCACAGGACTGTATCACATCCCATAGCGCGATCTTTCGTTTTCGGAGCAGCCCGATGCGCGCCCCATACTCCGCCGGGTCCTCTTCACGGAGCATCGCAAAAACGAGCTGCCAGAAGTGGTTATGCGGATACGCATAGTATTGCCCTGCCGCTAGAGACGCAGCCCCGGGCATGGAACCAAGTATCAGCATGCGCGCATCCGGCGCTTCTATCGGCGCAAGGCCGTTTATTCGTTGCATAGCTTCCCTTCCGATCAAAAGCGCATATTGCCTCTGCGCACGCCACATACTAATGCCGATCCATCGCGATCAATCCAGCAAGGAGGATAAAGGTATATGCATAACAGCAACAACGCTCAGCAAAGCATTGGCTGCGAGGTCAACAGCTGCAAATTCTATGACAGCAACGCCTGTACGCTGCACAGCATCGTAGTCAAGCCATGTTCCAACTGTAACACCGGCAAGGCCGAAGATGAGACATTGTGCGGATCTTACCAGGTGAAGTAGCTGGCGACTCCTTACAGGACGAAAAAGCGGCGGAAGCCGCTTTTTCGTTTTGCATCTTTATCTGCGGCGCGTGCGGCCCGCCATACCCAGAAGGCGCAGTAGCGTCACAAGGCTTGCCAACGCCGCAACCACGTAAGTCAACGCGGCCGCGCGAAGTACGGCTTTGGCCTGCGGCACTTCGTCGTAGCTCAGGTATCCGCCGCCCTCCAGCATTTCAATCGCCCGATGGGACGCGTTGAACTCTACAGGCAGCGTAACTACCTGGAACAGCAGCATAGCGGCAAACAGTATCACGCCGAACATGGCCAGATTGTAGCTGCTCATGATGAGGCCGATGATGACGATAAACGGCGCGGCCTGCGAGCCAAAGCTGGCGACGGGCAGTATGGCGTTGCGCACGCGAATGGGGATATATCCCGTCTCATACTGCATGACATGCCCGATTTCGTGCGCGGCGACGGCCAGCGCCGCAACGGAATTATCGTTGTATACGGCCTCGCTCAGCCCAACGATGTTTGAGCGCGGATCGAAATGATCCGTCAGCCTGCCCTGTACGGAAGTAACCTGCACCGGGCTGCCCTCGCGCTGCAGCAGCTCGCGCGCGACGCTGGACGCGGAAATGCCCGCGCTGGCCCTCACCTGCGCATATTTCGCAAATGTGCGCTGCACGCCAGCCTGTGCGACTGCACTCAATATGAATACGCCTATCAGCGCAAATAACAGATAGCCGTCATAACCGTAATAAAACAGCGGATTCAGCATGGCGACCCTCCTCAGTCTTGTTTTTCATTAGTATAACACAAAGCCGTTTAAAATTCTCGGCGCCTCTGTGAAGCGTTTGTGTCATTCCGCACTAAAAGCGCGGCGAATTTATTCCTCCGATATGTTGTCTATCTTTCCGTGGTCAAATGAAAACGTAAACACTCTCACCTGCACAACTCCATCCTTTTCCGGGTAACACAGCCCAAGCATGCAGTCCTCATTGGCGTAAGGCGCGCGCAAATCCGTGAAGTCGCCCATACATTCGCGTATTGTCTCAGGAGTCAGGCCCGCCGCAAGCCCGGGAGATAAATAGGAGAATGCCTCCTCCCACAACCGGTAACGAACCGCTTCGCAAAAAGCGCGCATGACCTCCCTCCCCTGTGTCAACTGCCGCGGCGCATGCGTAAAGAAGCCCAGCGCCGGTTCTTCAGCCTGGAATGCTCCGTCCTGATATCGGTATACCTGCCTGCGCTCATGCCACAGCAGCGTAGGAAGGCGGGTAAAACGCACGGCGGTTTCGTTTTCCATACCCACGGCGTTGCCGGATATGCGTAATGCCTCGTGATAGTCTTTATCCAGCACCAGCAGCGTCGCCCCATACTTCTCGGGCAGCTCGCCGCCGGGCAAATTCGTTTTACCCGCGACGACGCAGAGCATGCCGTTCTGCAGCAACTGCAGCCTGCCAGTGTACTCCTCCCCCAGGATTGCGCCACAGCGCAGCCGTTGCCCCTGCTCTATGGCGAGGCGCAAACTGTTTTCATAATAGAGCGTAGCTACGCAGCCATCCGGCAATGAAAGCTGTTGCACGGTAAACGGAAATACCGTCTCCTGCGGCGCGGGCAGTACGCCGGGGCTGAAAACCGCCTCATAGATTCCTCCCGGCCAGGCGTATGCCTCCACGTCGCCGCTGAGCGCCGGAAGCAGCGCGCCGTTTTGAAAGAGCAGCTTTCGCACGACAGGGTAATACCGGCGCTCGTCATCCGAGAGTGGAAATATGCCTATATAATATTCGCCGCTGTCCGAGAGCGGCAACGCAAGATGCCTGTCCGGCGAAGCATCCCCCACCGGCGCGCCGTTGAGCTCCACCGCGGCGACAGACTGCCGGGTGCGAACCACCAGCGTAGGCATATATGGCTTCATCGAAACTCCCCCTTACCTGTATTACCTATACAGGCTATGCAGACATATGCGCTGTCATACTTCGTTCGGCCATAAAGACCGTGCGGACTTTATCGTCGAGTTTCTGTTGGCAGGAACGCCGCCGAATCAAAAACAGGAAACAATTCGCCTCTTTACAATTTCTACCCGAGAATCTGCCGGTTCTACCATCGTTCATTCCGCTTTTTATTCATTGTGCGCCGCGCAATATGGTATACTGTACCCATCAGCTCTTAGGAGGAACCATCGATGAGGATCAAGCTTGTACAAGTGCAGGACAACCCTGCCGCGTTTGCCGGGAATATTACCGTCTCAGGCTGGGCGCGGACCGTGCGCGAAGGCAAGACCGCCGGATTTATAGAGCTCTCCGACGGCAGCAGCTTCAAGCCCGTTCAGGTGGTATTCCCGCGGGACGAGCGGGAGCTTGGAAAAGGACTGTCCACCGGCTGCGCCGTACGCGTCAGCGGCACGCTCCTGCTCACGCCGGAAGCCCCTCAGCCCTTCGAGATACATGCGCAAACGATAGAGGTGCTCGGCGCATGTCCGGCCGAGTATCCGCTGCAGAAAAAACGGCACAGCCTTGAATACCTGCGCACCATGCAGCATTTAAGGGCGCGTACCAACACGTTTCAGGCAACGTTCCGCGTGCGTTCCGTCGCGGCGGCCGCCGTACACGAGTTCTTCCAGAAAAACGGCTTCGTGTATGTGCATACACCCATACTGACGGGCAGCGACTGTGAGGGCGCGGGCGAGATGTTCCGCGTCACCACGCTGGATATCGGCAATCCGCCTCGCACGGAAGATGGACATATAGATTACGCGCAGGATTTCTTCACCAAGGAGGCCAACCTGACCGTCAGCGGCCAGCTCTACGGCGAGGCGTACGCCCTGGCGTTTGGGGATATCTACACGTTCGGGCCCACGTTCCGGGCCGAGAATTCCTACACGGCGCGGCATGCGGCGGAATTCTGGATGATTGAGCCGGAAATGGCGTTCTGCGATCTCAAGGGGAATATGGAAACGGCGGAGGCCATGGTCAAATCCGTCATCCGCACGGTGCTTGAGCGCTGCCCGCAGGAAATGGCGTTCTTCAACCAGTTCATCGACCAGGGGCTGCTCGCCAGGCTGGATAACGTGGTAAACAGCGAGTTTGCGCACGTAACGTACACCGAAGCGGTCGATATCCTGATAAACAGCGGTGCGGAATTCCAGTACCCTGTGGAATGGGGCTGCGATTTGCAGACCGAGCACGAGCGGTATCTGACCGAGCAGGTGTTCAAACGCCCCGTATTCGTAACGGATTATCCCGCCAGCATCAAGGCGTTCTATATGCGGATGAACGACGATGAGAAAACCGTCGCCGCAATGGATCTTCTGGTGCCCGGCGTGGGCGAAATCATAGGCGGAAGCCAGAGAGAGGAGCGGCTCGACGTGCTGGAGCGCCGCATCCGCGAGCTGCATATGGATATGGCGTCCTACGATTGGTACCTGGAGCTGCGCAAATATGGCGGCGTATATCACGCGGGCTACGGGCTGGGCTTTGAACGCTTGGTCATGTACCTGACGGGCATGGCCAATATCCGCGACGTACTTCCCTTCCCGAGAACGACAGGGTCGCTTGAAATGTAATCTTTGAATAAACAGCAAGGGGCAGGATGGATATCCTGCCCCTTGTATGAATTTGGACGATTATTCGGATTTCGCTTCCATTTCCCCAATGGAATTTGCCTTCGGATTCGATTTGAAAAACAGCACTGCAGCCAGCAGTATGAGGGGCAGCCCGCCTATAAGGCCCGCCATGGTTGGCCCCAGCAGGGCGTTATAACCGGATTTCGCCATGTATATGGGGAGCCCGGCTCCCGCGTTGAATGCGGAGTGGATCATGGCGGCGGGTATGGCGCTTTTCGTTTTAATCGTCACATATCCTTCAATAATGCCCAGCGATACGCAGAACACGACCATCATCAATATACCGAGGTAAGGGAATCCCCAATAATCCGTGCCGTAGTTATGTCCCTGCGCGATCACGGGCGCGTGCCAGACGCCCCATATCACGCCGGTAATCACGAGCGCCTTTCGATCGGAATACGTCTCCCGCAGTTTGGGAAGGAGGTACCCGCGCCAGCCCAGTTCCTCGCCGAGCGTGGGGATGATGTTGATAATGGGTCCGATGACTACTATCTGCGCAATGGAAATTAGCAGCATCTGCCCGGCAGACATGGAAATGCTTCCGTTCTTCTCCGCGATGGTTTTCAGAATGGTGAGGTCGGGATCAAACGTGCCGGGGAACAGTAAAAAGTAAACGGCGCCGCTGATCAACAGCATAGCGGAAGGGCCAAAGAAAGCCAGCGCGTAGTACTTCCAGTTTCCCTTAAAGCGCGGACGCAGGTACATGTCTCGGAAGCCCTCTTTGGTAACCAGCCGGGTCAGTATATTGCCAGCGGTCGGCGCGAACATGGCGGCCGCAGCAAACAGTATCGATCCGATCTGTCCGTACGGAATCCCCAATACGGGTATGAGCAGGAACAGTATCCACGCGATGACGAACGTAAAGACAACGAACAGCTTCAGTCTCAGCTTAGTCCCCTGAAATTTGGTATTCATGAAAATCCCCCTATTTTCTTCGCGCGTTTGCGCTATTTTTTATTCTCCTTCAACCTGTCGACCACCCGCGAATACCTGGCTTCGCCCTGCAGCGCGGCATACGCGGGGTTAAGCGCCACGGCGTCGTGCATGCTTCTGCGGATGGTCTTTTCATCGCGCGGCAAACCCGTGCCCAAATCAAGCTGCGTAAGCCACCGTTCCAAAAGGTCGAAATATCCGTCCCCGTGCAGACGCAGCGGATAGATATCCCCGGTAACGATTTGCGCATATCCTTCGAGCAGATCGAGCGCCCTTCCCGCATTCCCCTGCACGCAGTACCCTTGTGCGGCGGCTAGATACAGCCCGATGAGTACCGCGGGGTGCAGCCGCCGCATGTCAAACGCCTCCGCCACCGCCATACCGCGCCGCAGAGTTTCTTCAAAACTATCCGGCTTGTCGATGCACAGCGACAGATAAGCGGGCAGGAAGTTAAGCAGTTCCACGACATCCTGGTATATGCCGATCTGCAGTACTTCCCTCGCCTCATCCGCGCGCCCGGTCATCTGGTAAGCGGTCGCAAGCAGGGTTTCGGGGGGAAGCGCGGGTTCCATTTCCCCTTCCAGCAGAGCCAACGCGCCGTTCGGGTCTTTTAACGCGATACAGCACAGGGCTTCCATATACAGCGCCTGACGGATAAGAGCGGTTTCGCCGCTTTGTGATCTCACCCGCTCAAACAGCGGCTTGATCTCCAGCAGCAGCGCCTGGCCCTGCTCCGGCTCCTTCAGGAGGTCCATATGGTTGAACAGCAATATGCCCATCTGCAACAGCAGCGGGAAGCAGGAATAATACTTGTGAATGATCGCACGGCAGGTTTCCAGCGCCTCTGCAAACGGCTTCTGCGTGAATTGTACGCTCAGGCTTCGGTACAGCTTCCGGATATCTTCCTTTTCCATCTGCGGCTTATAATCCATCAGTTCATCGATGCTGATATTGAAATACGCCGCGAGCTGCGGCAAAAACGTCACATCGGGATAGCTCTGCCCCGTCTCCCACTTGGATACGGACGCCTTGGAAACACCCATGTAGCTTGCGAGCTCCTCCTGCGTTATCCCCTTTTCACGGCGTTTTTCAACGAGTACGCCCGCAATATTGATCTCGCGCATTTTCATCACTCCTTATGGCTGTATTGTAAAATGCGGACGAAGGAAATACAATGGATTGGTAGTTGATTCCGGTTAATGAAATCAACCGACGCGATACTCTATGTCTTTTGTTCAAATTATACAGAAGTAGCATTTTGACTTGCGAAATATCTGTAAACCTACTACAGTAATAGATAGGCAGGTATGATCAGCATGCGCACTCTCTTCGTTTCGTTATAATTCAAAAAAATGCACAAGGAAGCAACGCATGAAAAAGGACAGTATACTGGGTATTCGTTATCTGCTCATAACGCTGTTATGGACGTGGGGTATACTGTTCATTCCCGCTGCGATAGGCCTGCCCTACGCCAGTACAGTCACACAGGTCGCGTATATACTCGCGGGCGCGTCGCCCTCCGTCATCGCGCTGTTGTTCGTACTGCTTACCCGGGACGACCTGCGCATGTTTTTGCTGCGCGTGATAAGACCGGATTACATCCGCGCGAAAGGATACGCAGCGATACTTCTCGTAATGCCCGCCGTCGTCGCGCTGTCCCTGCTGGTGCAACGGGCGCTTGGCGCCGGAGCGCCGGATTGGTCCGTGCTGGAGCAATATTCCCGCGCCCCCCTGCGTCTTTTGCAGTTTGCTGTATTCTCCATCGTGTTTGGTCCGCTGGCGGAAGAATTGGGATGGAGAGGCTACCTTCTGGACAGGTTCGCCCAAAAGGGGCTGCTTATTAACGGGGCGGTATTAGGCGCGTTCTGGGCGCTATGGCACCTGCCTATGTTTTTTATCACCGGCACCTACCAGAACCAACTTCTCCGTGAAGGGATGGTCTCCATCGTATGCTTTGCAGTCTCCACGATTGCCGTCAGCGTGCTGCTGAGCAGGCTGGTTTTATCCAATAACCGCAGCATACTTGCTGCTATACTGTTCCACTTCATGGTGAATTTCACAGGCGAGCTCATACCGTTATCCATTTGGGGGCGCTGCATAAAAGCCGCTTTGCTTTTCGCGATCGCCCTTTGGGGCCTGCTTACATACGAACAAACGCAGGAAGCCTCCGCCCCACAGTCCGCTCAAAACGCCAGATGAAGCTTTGCCTGACCGCCGCGCAGGCGCCACAATAAACGAGAGAGGAAGGCATGGGTATGGAAGGGAAAAACAAACGCAGCATTGCACAGTACTGCAATATGGGGACGTGCATAGGGTTTTGCGCCGCAATCGGCATAGCGCTCGGCGCGATACTGCAGAACATCGTGCTATGGATGCTTATCGGCGCAAGCCTCGGCGTGGTGCTCGGCGCCGTCGTAGAGGTAAACAAACGCCAAAAGAAGTAAACCTCGCAGAACGGAGCAGAAAATGAGAGGATTCGCGCCGGAGGATGCGATATCCTTTGTTCGTAAGGAGCGATGACATGGATTGGCTTAATCGGCTCAATGAAGCCATGAACGACCTGGAGGCGCATATTGAGGAAGGCCCGGATATTGCGCGCATGGCGAAGATCGCCTGCTGCTCGCCATTCCACTTCCAAAGAATGTTCTCGTATTTGGCGGAAATCCCGCTTTCGGAGTATATCCGCAGACGGAAGATGACGCGCGCCGCGTTCGACCTGCGGAATACCAATGTGCGTGTTATCGACGTCGCGCTCAAATACGGGTACGATTCCCCCACCGCGTTCAACCGCGCTTTTCAAAGCGTGCACGGCGTAACGCCCTCCGCCGCAAAACGGGAAAGCGTGACGCTCAAGGCCTATCCGCCCATCAGCTTCAAAATCACAATCAAAGGAGAGGCTGAAATGAATTATCGTATCGAAAAGAAGGACGCGTTCCGCATCGTAGGCCCCAAAATCCACTGCAAGCTGGATGTTGAGCAGAACTTCGAAGAGATCCCGTTGTTCTGGCAGAAGACTGCGCAAAGCGGCGCGATCCCGCGGCTGTGCACGCTGCTGGACTCGGAACCGGCGGGGATACTGGGCGTCAGTTCCTGCATGAACGGCAAGGATTTTGACTATTACATCGCGGCCGCAAGCACGAAACCCGCGCCCGGGGATATGGAAGAATACCTGGTACCCGCCTGCACCTGGGCGATATTCACCTGTGTAGGCCCCATGCCGTCCGCCATACAGACGCTGCAAAAACGCATCGTCAGCGAATGGCTGCCCGGCTCCGGCTACGAATATGCCAACGCCCCAGATATAGAGGTATACTTCGAGGGCAACCAGCAGGCGGAGGATTACCGGTGCGAAGTCTGGCTGCCCGTTGAGAAGAAATAGCGTGGTCGCAACCTTAAAGAAACGGATTAAGAGCGCGGAACATCTCCGCGCTTTTGCTTATCACAAAAGTGGATGCGCACTTTTTGGGCATTACTCCCAGGTCAGGCTGTGTTCCCGGCTCAGCTCCACAAATCTGCTGAGCACCGGACTGAGCCATTTATTTTTATGGTAGACGATCTGCGTATATAGCTTGAGCGCTTCCGCACAGAATTTCACGCGCACACTCCCCGCTTTTGCTTCCTCCGCCACCGCGTAATACGGCAGGCAAGAGAAGCCGAGGTCGTTGCGGATGAATTTTTTAATCGCCTCCACACTCTGGGTTTCCAGTACGTTGTACGGATAGCAGTTCCTGCTTTTCAGATAAGCCTCGTACGCCTGCCGGTAAGTGCATTCCTTTTCGGTATACAGCGCCATATGCGCGCCGTAGGGTACAAAATCCTCTCCCGCATACGAGGCGGGCGCAACATAACACAGGGGCTCGTCCCTGAGCAAAATCTTATGGAGGTTGACATATTCGTAATCCGGCTGCAGCAGGAAGCTGACGTCGATATCTCCCGCCGACAGCCGCGTGCGCAGGTATTCGCACTGATCGTTAACGATAGATATCCGTACCTGCGGATACAGCGCCTTATATTCCTTGATAATGGGGAACAGCCGGTACATCATCAGCGATTCGGGCGCGCCGATACGGAGACTCCCCTGCGGCTCGGCCTCCTCTTCATTCAGTCCCTCCATGCGCTCATACAGGGCAAGCAGCGCATCCGCTTGTTCCAGCAGCCGGCGGCCAAAAGACGTCAGGCGTACGCTTTTTCCCAGCCGTTCAAACACGGGCCTGCCGTAATGGGCCTCTATAGATTGTATCTGCGTGGTCAGCGTGGACTGCGCATACCCCAGTTCCTGCGCCGCCCTTGTGAAACTGTTCAGCTCCGCCACCCTTTGAAACGCCTTCAGATTCCGGATTTCCATAAGCGCCATCCGCTTTCCTTTTCATCCATCGTATCATCGATATTTTCGAATATCAACATGCAAATTTTCAATTTTACAAATACATCGCCATCCTTTATCCTATAGCGGAGAAGGGGTGGTTGCAATGAAAAAGGCGCTGAACACATGGACGCTGAGCGGGCTGATGATAGGCCCGATACTCGGCTCGGGTATCGTATTTCTGCCGCCGCTCGCTTATGATGCGCTTCAAAACTACGCCTTTGTCGCCTGGATCACCATGATGGCGCTTGGCGGCCTGTTCGCCTACCTGTTCGCAAAAATGACGGTCATGACAAACAGCAACGAGGGCATGAGCCTTATGGTGGGACGCATGCTGGGTGGCGGCTTGCGCGAGCTATCCTCCAATTGCCTGACGGCGGCGGTGTTCTTCGGCCCCGTACCGGTGGCGAAAACTGCCGCATCCTTCCTGCACGCCATTATTCCAATGCTCAGAACCCGTGCTGACCGTTCTGGTGCTTCTCGCCATTTACGGGCTGGTCGCATCCGGCATGTACGCGATGGGGCGGCTGATACTGCTGCTATCCACCGCAACGGCATTGCTTCTCATCGGCGGCAGCATCGCTACGCTCATGAGCGCCCCTGTTCCCGCTCTGCCGCAGGGGCAGTTGGACCTGCGGGCTATGGGCAATACGCTGCTGTTGCTTTTCTGGGCGATCATCGGCTGGGAAATGCTCGCAAACTATATAGAAGAAGTGAACGACCCGGCACATACCATACTGCGTGCAATGAAAATCAGCCTTGTCTCCATCATAACCATCTACCTGCTCACAACTTTCGCACTGCAGACATATTTTCAGGCACATCCGGGAGTAACGCGCATACAGCCGCTGCTCTACCCGCTTATGGGGCACTATGCGAACCTCGTTTTTTCGTTGCTGGCGGCCGCACTGTGCATTTGTACCGCCGTATCGGCGGTGGGCGCCGTTTCACGGCAATTGCGGGCAAGGAGCTCGGCCGGCCTTCTTCCCGCCTTCCTGAACGGGCGTTTTCCATCGCTCCTCACAGTAGTAATTGCGAACGCCGCGGTGCTGTGCGCTTCGCTGTTTGGCGCACTGGGTGTGGAAACCATGGTCAGCATCGCGAATACATTTTTCATAGGCAATGCGTTATTGGGTCTTGCCGCAGGATTCCTCTATTTCCCGCAAAAGCTGCTTAAAGCGAGCGTCGCAGTGCTCATGGCCATGTTGCTGCTGCTATTGCTGTTCTCAAAGCCGTTTGCGCTGATACTGTTTGCAGCGCTGACGGGGTGGTCTCTTTTCCGTTACCGCTCCGGAAGGGTAAAAAATGGCCCAGTTGAAGAAACGGCCCGCTAGTACGAGGATTGCAACTGGAACTGCCGCGCTATGCCGTACACCATGTATTCCATAAGCTCCCGGGCATTTCCGAAGGCCAGATCGTACTGCGTCACGGATTCCTCATACTTTTGCTCATGCAGCAGCTCGATGAGATTTTCCTCCATATCGTATCTGTACCTGAGCAGCCTCAGCCAATACGCCTTTTCCCAATAGGGATTAACCTCGGCAAAAAAACCCGCGATATCCTCTGCGTTTTGATACCATGCCTCTTTCATTGGACTGTCATCCTGGCCGGTGCTGACGATCGCGGCGATCTGCGCCAGCAATAGTAGATGCTGCGTCATGTACTCTTCCAGACGCTTTGCAGCTTCCTGCCCATAATACGCGGAAAGGGCGTCCGCGAAGTCCGTAGCGTTGCGCAGGGTTCTTACCGCCACATAGGAGATATCACGGCGCTGCAGCATGAGGCTGAATATGTAATACCGGACCCAGAACAAGAAGTCCATCCAGAGGCTTTCAATCTCCCTTTGCCATTCCATGCG
>JAEWWD010000154.1 GCA_023396535.1 Bacillota bacterium | reverse complement strand
CCTTTGGCACGTCGAACCAATCCTTCTCCGTGACCTTTGGGTCGATGATGCAGGGCAGCTTCTGATTGGCGGTATAGCAGCGGGTGAATTCGTTTTCCGCTTCGCAGATAACGGCGTCTCCCTGATAGAGTTGCGCCGTCAATCCCCATTCTTTGGCATAAGCAAACGCTTCGCGGATGAGCGCGGTATCGACGCCCGCCAGAAAAATAGGCGCATCCGTTCGCGTGTCCATAATACAGGCGCCGCCAAATACGATGACGGGACCCTGCAGGTTCAGTTGTTTCCAAATAACGGAAGCGCCCATATACCCGCGACCGGTGGCAATAGTGACGAATATGCCGGCTTCCTGCGCGCGGCGTATGGCATCCAAATTGCCTTTGGAAATCGTAGTGGTCTTGCAGATCAGCGTATCGTCGATGTCCAGAAACAGGGCCTTGTACTTCATGCATTCCTTCCTTAGCGTCCGATGGGCGGCAAGCCCGCCGTGTTTTCATATATACCACAGATATATACATATTAATTGTAATGAAAGTAAACGCAAAAGGAAAGAGGAATATTCTATTGTGTGATTATCTCCGTAGATTCCTCTTCATCCGGAACGCCGTAATATAAATCCGAGGAGATATACACGGTACCCCGAATAGAACGATAGGTGTCCGCGTACGCGAGCTCACGACGTACCAGGTTACCGTTTGTGTCGTAGTACTCCTTGTAGGTTTCAGATTTTTTGCCCCTGCGTGCCTCGCGGTAAACGAGCCGCGTATTGGTGGGCAGGCTTTCGTCCAGCAGCACGTCTTCGCCAAGAGAAGAAAGGGTTGCTACCCGTTTGGAAGAAATTTTGATGTACAGGTTGTCCGGCAACGGTTTGCCGTAGAGGGAAACCGTGATCTTCTTGCTCGAATCCGTCTGTGCAAACACGTATATATCACGGTCGCTCGTATTCATGAATCGGAAATTCGGCCCGTCGGTACTGATGGTTGCATCCCGCCCGATGTCGACATACCCCGAGGGCCAGCTGTGCGGGTGCCGTTCCAGTATGTCAAGGTCCGCCATCATAACGGCGTTGAACAGCGTGGTGCTGACCTGGCAAACGCCGCCTCCGTATTCCTGTTGGTAGCGTCCATCGCGTATGCCCGCTGCCAGGTGCCATCCGTTCGCTTTGTTGCGCGGCCCAAGTATGGCGTTTATATTGAATTCTTCGCCCGGCTGCAGGCGCGTTCCATCTATGAGCCCCGCGGCCTGTTTGATATTGGCCACACGCCCTGAGGCATTGTACGGCGATTTCGAGAAGGAAGTGGAAAACTGAGAGATCAATTGATGTTCGTTGCGAGCCTGCGCCTCGGTATACCTGGCGTAAAGGACTTCAAACGGCAGCGATATCCGAGCCCCTTCCTCCAGCTGTATCGACTGACTGAGCAACGGCATCAACTCTTCGGGCAGGGCTTGCAGGCCAGTGCTTTCCGCCGTGTAGGCAAACATGCCGTCCTGGGAACGATCCACTTTGACGGTTGCGTCGACGGGCGCAATATAAAAGGAAGTGCACAGCGCCTGCACCTGTGCGAGCGCTTCCTCTGTGTCGAGGCGCAGCGATACGTCAAGTTCCCGCCTGCTTTGCCTGAGCCCGTTGTGCTGCGGCAGGTAGGCGGCTTCACGAAGCACCGTTTCAAGATCCGTTTCGATGGGAAGCTCCGTTCCCTGTATGCGGGCGGACCGCTCCTTATCGCCGTTCGGAAGATAAATATCGAACTGTATGGAGCGTATTGTTTTTTCTATCTGTTCACGGACCATTTCCCGCGCCTGCCAGATTTCTTTGCGTGAGACGTCCACGCCCTCAATAGAAATATCCTCGCCGAGCGTGAAATTTTCTGGCGGCACAGTGCCGCGCTCCACAGCCCTGCAGCCGAGTACCAGCGCGCACAGCAATAAAACGCTGATGATAATGCTCCAACGACGCATACACGGTCGCTCCCTTCGCATTTATTTAGGTAGATAAATGTCCATACTTTATATTTGCCCTGATAAACGCATGGCATGTGTGTGAATGTTTGTCATGTTTATCTGAAAATCAAATTCAGAACAAAAAAATCCCGTTCAAACAACGGGAATTCATGTCACTGAAAAGTCCTTCGGACTTTATCAGCAGGGTTAGAGTTATGTCCGAAGCGTCACCAGACAATGTTGGGCTGCGCGGCTCTAAGCGCAGGCTCAAGCCGCATAAGATCAGCCCCGGTCAGAGGCTTCCGCTTGAGAAGCAGGGCATGCGATGGCAGATACTGCTCCGGCGCGCGGTACAGATTAAGACGATAGCGGGGAAGAGGCGGGACTGCGCCGATCAGCTCCAGCAGTTCCGTTCCGTTTAGCCCTGGATACAGCGTGGTGCGCGCTTCAAACGCGATGTCGGATCGAAGCAGCAATTCTATTGTTTGCCTGGCGTTATCGTAGCCTTCCGCATTTGCGCATACCCAGCCATAATCGTCCCGCGGCGCTTTCAAATCCACTGCGACATAATCGAGCAGGTGATCGCCGACGAGCTTTTGTATGACCTCAGGATGCTGTCCGTTGGTATCCAGCTTCACGCGGTATCCCATTTCCCGAATTGAGGCGATCGTTTGCACAAGATCTTCCTGCAGCGTCGGCTCCCCGCCGCTGAGCACCACGCCGCCCAGAAGGCCCCGCCGCTTCTCTAAAAACGCCCAAATTTCCTCCGAGGACACAACAGAGCCGCTGCCGTCAAGCAGGGCCCTGTTGTGGCAATAAAAACAGTTCAAATCGCAGCCGCGGGTGAACAGCACGCAGCTCAGTGTTTCGGGAAAGTCGATGGTACTGCACCGCTGTATGCCGCCGAATTTCATTTTGCGGGAATCTCCTCGGCGCGAATGACGTATTTCCTGCGTTCGCGGTATTCCTCACGCTTGCCCTTGTGGTAATTCTGCACCGGACGCAAGTATCCTACCACGCGGCTCCACACCTCGGTATCAGCGCCGCAGGTGGGGCATTTGAATACTTCGCCGTTGAGATAGCCGTGCTCCGGGCATACGGAGAAAGTTGGCGTAAGCGACAGATAGGGCAGTTTATAGCGGTTGAACGCCCTTTGCAGTAATTGCTTGGCGATCTCGATATCCTTGATCTGTTCGCCCAAATACAGGTGCAGTACCGTACCGCCCGTGTACTTGCACTGCAGCTCGTCCTGCAGATCCAGCGTTTCAAAAATATCGTCCGTGAAGCCGACGGGAAGCTGCGAGGAATTCGTATAGTACGGTACCTCTTCGCCGGCCGTAATGATCTCCGGGTAACGCTCCTTGTCGAGCTGCGCGAGCCGGTAGCTTGTCCCTTCCGCCGGCGTGGCTTCAAGGTTATAGAAATGCCCCGTTTCCTCCTGGATATGCGTGATGACCTCGCGCATGTAATCGAGCACATCCAGTCCGAACTGCTGGCCCTCGGGCGTCGTCAAATCCTTGCCCAAAAAGTTGACGCTGGCTTCGTTCATGCCGACAAGGCCGATGGTGTTGAAATGATTGAACCAGTAATGGCCTGTCCGCTCCTTTATGTTTTTCAGGTAGTTCGCGGAATAGGGGTACATTCCGTTAATCGTCTGGTCTTCTATGGTTTTTCGCTTGATTTCAAGGCTGTTTCGCGCAATGTACATCATGCGCCACAGGCGCCCCTTGAATTCTCCCCAGCTCTTGGAAAGGTGCGCGATGCGCGGCAGGTTGATGGTGACGACGCCTATGGAGCCCGTGAGCGGATTGGAGCCGAACAGGCCGCCGCCGCGCTTTCTCAGTTCGGTGGTATCCAGCCGCAGGCGGCAGCACATGGAAAGCGCGTCCTCCGGCGAGAGATCGGAATTCACGTAGTTGGAGAAATACGGAATGCCGTATTTGCAGGTGATCTCCATGAATTTGTTGACGACGGGGCTGTTCCAGTCAAAAGCGCGCGTGACGTTGATGGTGGGGATGGGGAATGTGAATACGCGGCCTTTTTTGTCCCCCTCCATCATGACCTCGCAGAACGCCGTGTTCAGAATATCCATTTCCGGCTGGAATTGGCCGTACGTTTCCGGCATTTGCCTGCCGCCGATGATGACGGGCGTATCCTTGAGCGTATTGGGCGGTACGATATCGAATGTCAGGTTGGAAAACGGGCACTGGAATCCAACCCGGGTGGGCACGTTCAGGTTGAAAATGAACTCCTGCAGCGCCTGTTTGACCGTCTTGAAATCCAGATTGTCGTAGCGGATAAAGGGAGCGCAGTAGGTATCGAAAGAGGACCAGGCCTGCGCGCCCGCCGTTTCGCCCTGCGTGGTGAATGTGGAGTTTACGATTTGCCCTAGGAAGGAGCGCAGATGCTTGGCGGGCTTTGACTCAACCTTACCCGGCACGCCGCCGAAACCTTCCATGAGAAGCTGGCGAAGGTCCCAACCCGCGCAGTACGGCCCGAAGAAGCCGAGGTCATGCAGGTGGAGATCGCCCGTTACGTGCGCCTGACGGATTTCTTCCGGGTATATTTCGTGCAGCCAGTACTGCTTGGTGAATGTCTCGCGGATATAATTGTTCATGCCGTTGATGGATTTCTGCGCGTTGGCGTTCTCTTTGATGCGCCAGTCCGTGTCGCCCAGATAATTGGAGAACATCTCGATGGTAGCGCCTATGAGGGCGTTCGCTTCGCGGGCGCCGCGGCGCTTTTCCCGATAGAGTATGTATGCTTTCGCGGTGCGCGCGTGCCCGTTCTCGATGAGAACTTTTTCCACAATATCCTGAATGTCCTCAACGTCGACAATTACGCCGCCGTAGCGCAGCGTGGCCATATCGACAACCTGGCGGCACAGCGTTTCCGCGCGGGACCAATCGTCGCCGCCGACAGCGTTCGCGGCCTTGAAAATAGCCCAGGTGATTTTTTCAGGCGTGAAAGGGACGACGGAACCGTCGCGCTTGCGAATCTTCGTTAGCATGTTTTTCCCCCTGTAGAAAAATCTAGATATGGCTCTCTCCGGTGGATATAGTACAACATATTGTGGTCTGTGTCAATCCCAATCGCGGAATATTTGGAAAAACACGGATGATATCATATCGGGGCGGCTTGTACGCCGCCCCGCATAAAACGCTTATCGTCTGCCCTTACAGAATATTCGTGAAGGCTATGCTTGAGTAGGCCGCAGTATGCGGCGCAGAAATTCCTGTGTGCGCGGCTGGCTCGGGCGGTTGAATATGACGTCCGGCGTGCCGTCCTCGACGATGACGCCCGCATCCATAAACACCACGCGGTGTGCGACGTCCCTCGCGAAGGACATCTCATGCGTGACCACCAGCATGGTCAATCCGCTTTTCGCGAGGTCCTGCATGACGACGAGCACGTCGCCTACCATTTCCGGGTCCAGCGCCGAGGTAGGCTCGTCAAAGAGCAAGACCTCCGGGTCCATGCACAGGGCGCGCGCTATGGCGACGCGCTGCTTCTGGCCGCCGGAAAGCTGCCGGGGCTTGGCGTTGCTGTAGGGCAGCATGCCGACCTTTTCCAGATAGAGTTTCGCCTTTTGCTCGCTTTCCTCCCGGCCTCTTTTCAATACTTTCATTTGCCCGACCACGCAGTTCTCCAGCGCCGTCATATTGTAAAACAGATTAAACTGCTGGAATGCCATGCCGACCCGGGCGCGGTATTGCGGAATCTGGAAATTGCGCGCCTGTATGTTCTCGCCGTGGAACAGTATGGCCCCGCCCGACGGGCGTTCAAGTAGGTTGATGCACCGAAGCAGCGTGCTTTTGCCGGAACCGGATGCGCCGATGATACACACCACGTCGCCGGGGGATACGGAAAAATCGATATCGCGGAGCACGGTATGCGCGCCGAAATCCTTGCGAAGATGCTGAATCTCAATGTTATGCGCCATTATACTGCACCGCCTTCTTGTGAAGATGCCGGATTTGTTTTGAGTATCGCGCTTACATCCGTTTGCGAGCCAGGCACGATGGTATAATTCTCCGGCCCGTCCATGCGCCGTTCCAGGAGACGCAGAATACGGGTGGTGGTAAACGTCAGTATCAGGTAGATGACGGCCGCTATAAAGAACGATTCAAAGTATTTATAGTAGGTACCCGTTGCGGATTTCGCCACAAAAAACAGCTCCGTCACCGATATGACGTTGAGCACCGAGCTGTCCTTGATATTCACTACGAATTCGTTGCCTATGGAGGGCATGATATTTCGGATACCCTGCGGCAGCACGACATTTACCATGGTCTGCCAATGCGTCATGCCCAGGGAATGCGCGCCCTCCGTTTGCCCGATATCCACGGATATAATGCCGCCGCGTATGATTTCCGCCATATACGCGCCTGTGTTGATGGATATAATGACGATGGCCGCCGTGGTGGCCGGCATATCCAGCCCCAGATATTGCAGCGCGCCGTAATAGATGACCATGGCCTGTACGATCATGGGCGTGCCGCGGAATACTTCGATGTAAACGGCTAGTATGGCGCGCAGTATTTTGATCAACACCTTTTTTAGGATACCGTCCTCACGCCGGAGGGGTGTGGTGCGTGCGACGGCCACCAACAGGCCGATCAAAAAGCCGATGATTGTGCCGGTGATCGCTACCAGCATCGTTGTCCCCATGCCCTTGAGAAACAATGAGCCGTATTTCTGAAGAAGCAGTCCGACCCAGCCGAAAAAAGTGGTGGGCATATGCGTCACACCTCCAACATACTGATAGCCGCGCAATGGGCGCGGCAAATGGATATCCTCACGCTTCAGGGGAAAATCCCCCTGAAGCGGAGACACCGTCGTTTAAAGTACTGGTTACTCGGATAACGGCTGATTGGCAAGCGCGGTCTGCATCATTTCTATCCGCTGATCTTCCGATATTCCGGAGATGATCTCGTCGATCTTCGCGTGATCGGAGCCTTTGGGCAGGCCGACCGCGATCGCGATATCGCCTGGGGAAGCTTCAAAGCCGTTTCCCTGTTCAAATGCGACGAACGTCAGATCCGGGTTGGCCGCAACAGCGGATATGGCGCCGGGGCGTTCGGATACGTAGCCGTCGACCTTGCCGGAGGTCAGCGCCACGATCATGGCGGGGAAGGTATCCATGGGCGTCTGGTGCTGCACATCGGGAATCTGATCGATGACGGTATCGTGGACGGTATTGAGCTGGCCGACGATCTTCGCGCCGGAGAAATCCTGCAGGCTCGCGGCGCTCGCGTAGGCGCCGTCCTTTTTCACGACGATAACAAGATCGCTTGTATAGTAGGGCTCGGAAAAGTCGATGGAAACCTTACGATCTTCGCGCGGACTCATGCCGGCGATGATGGCGTCGATCTTGCCGGCAAGCAGCGCGGGGATGAGGCCGTCCCACTCGATCTTGTGGACTTCCAGCTCGCGTCCGAGACCGGCGGCGATGATCTTGGCGACCTGGATGTCGTAACCGTCGGCATATCCGCCCTCGAAAATGGGCACGCTGCTTTGTGTCTGTTCCGTTTGCGTCCAGTTAAAGGGCGCGTAGTTGCATTCAAGGCCGATGCGGAAAGGGCTTTCCTCGGCAGGTGCGGCGGTAGCGTCTGCGGCGGGTGTCGCCTCGGGTGCGGCTGTTTCGGCAGCCGCCGTCTGCGTAGGTTCCTGTGTGGCCGCGGGCGCCGCACAGGCGGCAAGGCTCAGGCACATGCTGACAGCCAGTAACAGGGCAATGATTCTTTTCATGATCGTTCCTCCTCAAAATTTTATAAAACAAAAGCGGCTGGAGCACAAACTCCAGCCGCCGCAGATACAAAACGCGTATTGTGGCTTTAACCGAAGATAGCACTCCACAACGCCCCTGCTCGGGGGATGTGACAGTCGACGGAATGTTCTTCCGTCGCCCAGCGCCGCGCCGTTCAAGCCGATGCGTCACTTCGGCGGATCACCCTTTCTCAGGACGTCAATGCTTCTTGAAAAGCTCTTTCCCGGTACTGATGAGACCCGCGCCTCTATCCGATCCGGCAGTAAATATTGCCTGCCGAATTGTAGCCATTATCGTACAGACAGGTATAAATGTCAAGTATTGAATACGATAAAATTTTTCCAGTATACAGGATGTGCCGCTACGCGACATCCATAGAACCCAGAATATTCCTGCACAGGAACACGATACACAGCGAAACCGCCGCATTCCACGCAGCAAACAGGAAGTAGGCGGCGTAAGCGGATAGTTTTTCTCCAAGCAGAATGGAGCCAATCATACCCGGAGAAATCAGGAGCATAAGCAGAAGCATATAAACGATCATGACGAGCGCCGCATTCCGGTTGCTGCCCAGAATGCGCTCCACCAGTACCGTTCCGGCGGCGTAGAGCATGGAAATCGTGAGATACACGAGCCAGGACGCGGCGAATTCCATCGGAGTTCTGCGGAAAAACAGCGCAAGGAAGGCGGCGTACACCAACCCGTCTGCGGCGCCCTTCATAAACTGTGGCAGCAGTACGGCGGTAAGTTTCTTCCACGCGCTTGCCGGCGCGAGGTGTAAAACGGGGTAGGCGAGCTCGCGCCCTATGCCGCCCCTCAGGTTGAGGAATATCATGATCCACGCTGTCAGGCTGTAGATTGGCCATAACCCTCCCTCGTTGAGCGTTTCGCTGTCGAACAATATCATGCAGATCAGGGGATAAGCGGCAGCGGCAAGCGTCGAAATGTCGAAATAGTAGAACCCGCGCCGCGATTGCTCACGCAGCAGACGGCCGGTAAAGGCGAACGCTCCGGTTCCCCAAAGCGCGCCCTGTTCCCGTTTGACGTGTTTGCCCACGTCGCCCTGCTCTGAAATACGGCCGGCCTTTTTATCCTCTTTGGCCTGACTGGCGCGTTCCGCTGCCAGAAGCACATCCTCAAAGTAATCCATATCCGTACGCTGCAGCAGCATGGTAAAGCCAACCGTGCTCAGCAGCATCAAGGCGAGGTAGATAAATGCGCCTACAAAGCGGTATTCCGTGATCTCGATCGCCAAACCACGCGCCCATCCTATGATGGGTACAAAGTTCCAGGCGTTCGATCCGAAGAATGCCGTCAGCGCCGGTCGTATCGAACCTCCCTGCTGCATAAAGGTCAGCGCGAACAATGCAAGCATTGCCGCGAGCAGAACCGAAAACGAAGTGTCGATGCGTTTGCGCCGCGCCGGGGAGCCGGCGCTGTACGCATACAGGCACGCGGATAGTATATGCAGCGAGATGCCCAGTATCGCGTAGGATACCATCAGCCCCACGAGGGCCATGGCGTCGAGGCCGGCAAGACGGCGAATGTTGGAATACTGGAACAGCAGGAATATGGAAGCGAAGATCATGATGCCCGCCTGCTTCGCGATACCGCTCAGCAGTATGGTGCGCGGATTAACGGGGGCCGTGAACAGATATTCCACATCCGCCATGGAAAACAGCGCGGTACCCTGCTTGAGGCCGTTGTAAATGGAAAATCCGGCGATGAACAGGAATACGCCGACCAGCACCGCCGCGTATCCCTGCACGTCGCGGCTTTGCGCCGTAATGCTCCCCGAATTGGATACGAAGAGCGACCATATCAGGAACGCCGCCATGAGGAGATACAGCACCAGCACGACAGGCTTTTTGAACACCTGCAGTATTCCGTTTCGTATGGAGCGCCTCCACAGGTAGGATATTGCTTTCATCTGACGCCCTCCGTTACCGCAAAGAACAGCGCTTCGAGCGACTCGCCGCTGTTGAGCATTTGCTGCTTTTCCCGCTCGGCGGCTATTTTGCCCTGCACCAGTATGAGCAGTCTGTCCCAGATATCCTCCACGCTGTCGAGAAGATGCGTGGAAATCAGTATTGCGGTTCCCCTGCCGCGTTCCTCCAGCAGCGCCTGCTTCAGCGTTTTGATGGCGTGCGGATCCAGCCCCACCATGGGTTCGTCCACCAGCAGCACTTTGGGCTCTGTCAGCAGAGCGCAGCATAAGCTTACTTTTTGCTGCATGCCTTTGCTCAGTTCTTTCCCAAGCTTCTTTCGCTTGTCATCCATTTCAAACCGCTCAAGAAGCATGTTTGCGCGTTCTTTCCAACCGTCGGGAAGCTGATAGGCGCGCGCCATGAACTCCATATGCTCGTCGACCGTCAATAGGCCATATACAGCCGGTGTTTCGGGTACATACCCCAGCATGCGCTTTGCTTCCATGGATTTATTCGGATAGCCGCCGATCGTGACGGAACCGGAAAAACGCAGCAGCCCCGCCATTGCTTTAATTGCGGTGGATTTTCCCGCGCCGTTTGGCCCTGCCAGGACTGTCACGGCGCCTGTCGGTACACTAAACTGCAGATTATCGTTTGCAGTGACCCGCCCGTATTTTTTCGTAAGCCCGTCAACGTGAAGCATATAGTAATCCTCCTGGTAAAATATTCTTGCCAAATTGCTCCTTTCAAAGTATAGCACATCCCTTCGCGCGGATGAAGGAATTTCAAAAACACCATGCCTTAAGGCGCTTCGGCCTCTTCACCAATGTTGAGCGGATTGCATACCATACAGCAGATGCCGGTCGCCCCGCGCATTTCTGTGCGACCGAATGTCCGATCCAAATAAGGAGGAAAACCCATATGTATCAAAAAAAGAATACGATGGGTAGCTGCTGCTTCAAACCATGTGGCTCCCAATTGAATCCTTTGGATGTGAAGAACACGCTCGTGGCAGGAGCAGCCTGCGAAACATGCAAAAGCTGCGGGGAATTGTGTACCCAGGAGCAGGGGTGCCTTCTCGCTACCGCCTACATTCCCGATCAGATGTATAAAGCGGGGTATTGCCCCAGCGAAGCGCTCTGCCAGGGCACGCTGTTCCCGGAACTCGTGCGCCCTTATATGAGTTAAGGAGGCAGGATTATGGATGCGAAACAACAAGCCCTTCTGATGAAGATCTATGAATGTGAGTTCGTGTGCGTCGAACTCAATCTGTACCTGGATACGCATCCCAAGGATAAGGATGCGCGCGCCGATTATTTCTGCTACAGCCAGAAGCTGGCGGAATTGATCGGAAAATACGAGGAATGTTATGGGCCGCTGCTTGGGTTTGGGCACTCTCCCACGGACGTCGGGGATTGGGTCTGTTCAAAGTGGCCGTGGCAACTGTAAGGAGGCTCTGCTATGTGGATCTATGAGAAAAAGCTGGAGTACCCCGTTAAAATTACCTGCCCGGACGTGCGCATGGCAAAATTGCTGATGGCGCAGTACGGCGGACCGGATTCCGAGCTTGCCGCCGGTCTTCGTTACCTGACGCAGCGCTTCTCCATGCCGGATAACCGCTGTCGCGCCACGCTGAATGATATCGGCACAGAAGAGCTGGCGCACTGGGAAATGATCGGCACAATGATTTACCAGTGCATGCGCGGCGCCAGCATGGCCGAACTGACGGCTGCCGGCCTTGCCGGTTACTATATCATGCATAACCATGGCGTTTACCCCGTTAACCCAGACGGCGTGCCGTTTACCGCAAGCTATGTACAGTGCACGGGCGACCCCATCGCAGACCTGCATGAAGACCTTGCGGCAGAGCAGAAGGCGCGCGCGACATACGAGCATCTTATGAACATGACTGACAATCCTGACATCATCGATCCTTTGCGCTTCCTGCGCCAGCGCGAAGTAGTGCACTTCCAGCGTTTCGGCGAGTGCCTGATGATCGTGCAGGAAATGCAGTGCCAGAAGCGGGTTACGCGCGAAGGAAAATGCTGCGCAAACTAAACAAATAGGGGCATGTGACGGCTGCCGTTTTATTCCGGCAGCCTTTTTTGTATATTAAGAGTTAGCCGGGCGGAAAGCGAATTGTATTTTCTGTATATATTTCCGGGAATATTTCGAGTATATATCGCTCGTTTTCGTCAGGAATCCTTTTTATCATCGTAGAATATATGATATAATGTCCAAAACATATTGCCGGTTGACGATCCGGAGAAAAACGTATCACATAAACGGGAGTGTACCATGAAACGAATTACAGTCGTGCTGGACGGCGTAGCCGACCGGCCCAACGCTAAGCTGGACAATAAAACGCCGCTCGAATACGCGAGCACGCCGAATCTGGACAGGATTGCTTCCAAATCGCAGATCGGCTGTATGAAGACTATCCCCGAAGGGCTGGAGTTGGGCAGCGCGGTAGCGAACATGTCGCTGATGGGTCTTGACCCAAGGCAATACCGCGGGCGCGCGGCGATCGAGGCGGCCGGGTGCGGCGTGCCGACCGTCACCGGCAACCTGTATATCCGCATGAATTTCGTGGAGTTTGAGGGGGACGGGTACCTCAATTCCAAAATCGTCAGCTACAGTGCGCACGATATCCCGACGGAGCAATCCCGCCCGCTGACCGAGCTTTTATCGCGGGAGCTGTTCAGGCCTCCGTATATTGCGCACAATGTCGGCACGTTCCGGAATATTATGGAGATTCAGGGCGGCGCGAGCCTGTTCCCGCTCAATCTTGCCCCTGCGCATGATATCATCGGTCAGCCCATCGGCCAGTTTATTACAGGCCAAAAGGAGAAGCCGCTGTACGACCTGCAGGCGCGCGCGTATGAGCTGCTGCGCGGAAACGGCACGCACGCGAACGGCATATGGTTCTGGGGCGATTCCGTCGTGCCGGAATTCGAGAAGGCGGAGGAAGGCAGGTGTACGTTTGGCGAAACGCTCATTCTTATGGGCATCACGGCCATAGCGGGAATACCGAATTTCACCACCGATGAATCCATGCCCTTCCCGGAATTTCTGCGTGAAAAGGCGGAGAAGGCGGCGGACGCGCTCAACGGCGCGTACGACAGGGCCTATATCCATATACAGGCTACGGACGATATCAGCCATGAACGCGATCCTATTGGCAAAGCGCGGTTGGTCGATGATATCGACCGTGTGTTCTTCCCGACGTTGCTGGGCGCTGTCAAAGACGATTTCATTATGGGTGTGGCGTCCGATCACTTCACGTTCTCGGATACCGGCGGCCATGGCGGCGACCCGGTGCCGTACCTGATATACGACAGCCGCGCCATTGCATCGTATCCCCGGCGCTTCACGGAGGAAACCTGCCGTCAGTCCGGCACTTTGATCGACGCGCCCGCTTTTGTCCGCGCATTGGAATCCTATAAGGACCTGTAATAGGCAGAATTTACAAAAAAATGAATCCGCTGGTCGCTTTACCGTATCCGGCGGATTTTTTGTTGCAAGCGGTTGCTTAAATTACGGCGGGCGTTGGCGTATGACAAAGCCGCCTTCCCCATATACATGAATATTCGCCGTGCTTGTATCGGCGAAGAGAAGGGGAAGCGGCGGAGTTGGTCAACAAACGCTCATTTTTTTATCAGGCGGCTTTACTGGCGGCGTCTAATTTTGCGCTGCTGCTTTTAGGTTTCGTATACCGCGTACTGTTGGGCCGTTTTGCGGGGCCGGAAGGCCTCGGCGTGTATACGCTGGTGATGCAGGTATATGCTATTGCCATGTCCATTTGCGTGGTAGGATTGTGCGTGGCTTCCACACATATGACGGCGAACCTGCAGGCGCGTGGGGACTTTGCCGGTATTCGAAGAATGACCCGTTTTGCGGTATGCTGCTTTTTTTTGTTGCTGGGCATGTTGTCGCTGCCTATCGTACTGATGCACGATTTTCTGGCAGGGCGTGTTTTGGGCGACGCCCGTACTGCCAACGCGCTCTGGATGGTGCTGATCTGCATATCCCTGACGGGGCTCGAGAACATCTGCAAAGCCATATTTCACGGCGCTCGGCTGGTGCGCTTTGTCGCAATGTCAGAGGTTGGCGAGCAATTGCTGCGCATTGCGATTGTGTGGCTGCTGCTCAAACGGTACATGAGCGGGGATCATGGCTTAACGGCGTTTTTAATCGTACTCGGTATGACGTTGAGCGAGATTTACAGCGTACTGTTTTTGAGTGGCTCCTATGCATCCAAAATCGGACGGGTCAAGAGGAACGTTGCTGTCAAGGCACGTAATATCCGCAGGGATTTTCTGAAAATCGCCGTTCCTTCGGCGTTCACCGCTCTTTTGGCCAATGTGTTTTCTTCCATCGCAGTCGTTATTTTCCCGATGCGGCTGATTCTCGCCGGTTATACGCGGACGGAAGCGGTGAGCGCGCTTGGCCTGATATCCGGTATGGTAATGCCCATCCTGCTGCTTCCAAACGCGTTTGTGGGCGCGTTATGCACTCTGCTGATGCCCAGTATTTCCGCCAGCTTAGCGCGCAATGACCACAAAGACCTGACCCGCAAAATTAACAAAGGCATTGAGGCCGCCGGGCTTTTGGCGCTTCCGGCGACGGCAATGCTCCTGCCTTTTACGCCCATGCTGTGCGGGCTGCTGTTTGGCCAGACCGCTCCCCCTATGCTGGCTGTTACGCTGGCTGCGGAAGCGGTGACGAGCTATTATCTGGTGCTAACAATAAGCATACTCAACGGCATAGGGAGGCAGAAGCAAGTACTTATTTTTGCGGGGATAGGCGAGCTGTTCCAGCTTGCGCTGGTATGGGTGCTGTCGGCTATGCCTTCGCTACACGTGTACGGGTATATATTTGGCGTCATGTGCGGGGATCTTTTCCGGATGGCGGCAGGCTTCATATGCCTGCACCGGGCAACCGGCACCAGGCCGCGCCTGTTTCACGCGGGCGTGGTTCCCATCGCCTGCGCGCTGGTACTCTACGGTACGGAACGCATGCTGTTTTTTGCGCTTGTTAACCGGGGAATGGTGGTGGTTACGGCAATGCTGTGCAGCATGCTTCTATGTATGCTGCTGTACTTCCTGCTGCTGCGCATGCTTGGGGTGCGTATCGTGTCCTATTTGCAGCGGGTGGTGTTTCAGACAGACGCTTCTCAAAAAAAGACCGCATATGCCGCGGAGCAGTGATGCGCCGGGTTCTTCAGTATTCTATTCTGCGGCGGCATGGAAAAGGCCCGAAGCGGATGCTTCGGGCCTCTGTAATCAGGCATTGGTTATACGGTCTTGTTCTCGTATTTGTCGCGGGCGACATAATGCGTATGCAGCAACTCGTGGGACTTGTGGCCGCAGGGCTCGCCCAGGAATTCGTCGTAGATCGTTTTGATGGCTGGGCTTTGGTGGGATTTACGGATAGGCATATCCTTATCCTCTTCATAGGTGGCCTTGGCGCGGGACGTACGCGGATCGAACTCAAACCGCTTGCGCGCGCTCACGATGGGCTGGCCGCCGCCGTTCACGCAGCCGCCGGGGCACCCCATGATCTCGATGAAGTGGTAGGTTTTTTCTCCGCTCTTGACGGCTTCAAGCAGTTTGCCGGCGTTTGCGGTGCCATGCGCGACGGCGATTTTGATATCCAGCCCGCCGACGCTGACGGTTGCTTCTTTGATGCCTTCCAGGCCGCGTACGTCGTTATATTCGATTTTCTGTAGATCCTGGTTAGCCAGAATATCTGCAACGGTGCGCAGCGCCGCTTCCATAACGCCGCCGGTTACCCCGAATATCGTCGCCGCGCCGGTGGAGTCGCCGAGAATGTCGTCAAACTGCTCGTCGGGCAGGCTGGCAAAATCGATGCCCGCCTGTTTGATCATGGCGGCGAGTTCGCGGGTGGTGATGTTGGCGTCCACGTCGCGGTAGCCTTCGCGGCCCATTTCGGGACGGATGACCTCGAACTTTTTGGCGGTGCAGGGCATGATGGACACCACGAAAATATCCTTCGGGTCAAGCCCGTTCTTCTGCGCATAGTACGTTTTGGTGATGGCGCCCTGCATCTGGTTCGGGCTCTTGCAGGTGGACAGGTTGGGGATGAACTCGGGATAGAAGTGCTCGCAGTACTTCACCCAGCCGGGGCTGCAGGAGGTAATCATGGGCAGCACGCCGCCGTCCTTAATGCGGTGCAGCAGTTCGGTGCCCTCTTCCATAATGGTGAGGTCCGCGGCGAACTGTACGTCGAACACTTTGTATGCACCCAGGCGGCGCAGCGCGGCGGCAAGTTTGCCCGTACAGCGGGTGCCGGTGGGCAGCCCGAACGCTTCGCCGATGCCAAAGCGCACGGCGGGGGCGGGCTGGAATATGACCTTCTTATTCGGATCCGCCAGCGCGGCCCATACGGGCTTGGTGGCGTCCTTTTCGGTGAGCGCGCCGGTGGGGCAGGCGACGATGCACTGTCCGCAGTTGATGCAGGCTACGTCGTTCAGACTCTTGTTGAACACGGAGCCGATCTGCGTTTTGAAGCCGCGGTTCTGCATGCCGATGGCATAGACGCCCTGCGTCTTTTCGCAGGCGGCGATGCAGCGGCGGCAGAGGATACATTTGTTGTTGTCGCGTACAATGGAGGGGGACAGGTCGTCGATGGTCTTGACGAGGCGCTGCCCTTCGAATTCGATATCCGTAATACCCAGCTCGTCGGCCAGCGCCTGCAGTTCGCATGTCTGGTTGCGCTTGCAGGTCAGGCAGGAACGATCGTGGTCGGAGAGTATGAGTTCAAGCACGGCGCGGCGTGCGTTGAGCACCTTGGGGGAGGCCGTCTTCACTTCAAGGCCTTCCGAAGCCGGAAACACGCAGGAAGCCTGCAGCTTGCCCGATTTTGCTTCTTCCACCAGGCACATGCGGCACGCGCCGATGTTGTTGATATCTTTCAGATTGCACAGCGTAGGGATGCGGATGCCCGCGTCGTACGCCGCTTCGAGTACGGATGCGCCGTCCTTGGCCTGTATGGGGCGGCCGTCGATTATCATATTGATCATACCGTTGCGCTTCCTTTCTGCGTTGCCTATAATATAACCGTTATTTTTTCTACAAACCCTTATATAGAATAGTCTCTATATCGAAGATTGTCAATATTCTGTCGCAGGAATATTTTATAAATTCTTCATTTGTATACGTTCACGCACACCGGTATAATGAGGACGGATATATGCGAAAAAAACGGCTAAAAAACTTATAGGTTCGTTTGAAACCAAATCAATTTTCAAAACGTTATAAATTAGATGGCGCTGATTAAATATGGTTAAATTTGGTAATAACTGCATGAGCGCCAAAGATTAGGGGCCGTTCCCGACAGGGCGGCTGGGGGAGAACATGGAACAAGCTGGCGCGCACCTGATTGAACTGAGGAGAGTTACCAAGGTTTACCGCGTAGGCTCGGTGGATATCAACGCGCTGCGCGGCGTGGATCTCGTACTGGATAAGGGAGATATCTGCTGCGTGGTGGGTCGCTCCGGTTCGGGGAAATCCACTCTGCTCAATGTACTCGCGGGGTTGGAACATCCTACTTCGGGGGATATCGTCATATCCCGCATGCATATCGAGCGCATGACGCAGAGCGAGCTCATACGCTTTAGGCAGAAAAACGTGGGCTTCATATTTCAGTCCTTTAACCTCATGCCTTATTATACGGCGCTTGAAAACGTAGCGCTGCCTTTGGCGTTCCGCGGCATGGGAAGACAGGCCCGCATGAAGCGCGCGAAGGAAATGCTGCGCGCGGTGGGGCTTGAAACGCATATGAACCACAAGCCCATGCAGATGTCCGGCGGCCAGCAGCAGCGCGTGGGCATTGCGCGTGCGCTCATCAGCGACCCGGATATCGTGTTTGCGGACGAGCCCACCGGCAACCTCGACAGCAAAACGTCCGACGAGGTCATGCGGCTCATCTGCGATATCGCGCGTGAACGCGGAAAAACGCTCATCATGGTGACGCACGATCCCAATATGGCCGCGTTTACGGATAAGGCTATTCATCTGCTCGATGGGCAGGTCACGAATATAGAAGCCAATCAGGATTACGCAACGATTCAATCAAAGGAATAATGGCTGTTTAGCAGTTTGCAGGAGGGTGGCTTATGTGGGGAAAAAGAACGGCGGCATTGGTACTGTGCCTGATGATGGCGGTGTTGACGCTGCCGGGTGTGGTATTAGCGGCAGGGGCTGATTTATCGTTTTCGTTTGATCAGAATCCTATCGTTGAGAAGTCGGATAACCCAGGGAAAGTTATTGTGAAGATGAGCATTACGAGCGCTGCTTCATCTGCAATTGAAGTTCTACAGGTAGTACCCAAATATATTACAAACGGCATTATAGTCTCACACCAGACAGCGACATTAACACCTAATGGTAATTTAGCTGGAGGAGGGGACACCATAAATGCGTCCCTTGAGGTTACGTTAAATGATGCGCTCAGTAGTGGGCAGCAATATAATGCTCAATTCGATGTGTATTATACTATCACAGTTGGTAGTATTACAGAAACGCGGAAAGTAACAACCGACGCTGTAAAAATATATAAAACATCGCCTTCTACAGCTACGACAACGCCCGAGCCGGAGGAGACGGCTGCCCCCACCGACAGCACCATCGCTCTCATGCTCTCCTCCGCGGATGCGGACGGGCAGATCGTACCCGCTCCCAAGGGCGACGCGGGGGATACCATTCACATCCGCCTGCCGATATTGAACCGCTCTCGTTCCAAGGTCAGCAAAATACTGGTCACGCCGCAGCTTTCCGCCACGCTGGACAGCTTTCCGTTCGTGATCGAAGCGGTGGATTATACCTGCAAAGCGCCGGATCTTCGCGCGGGCGAGCTTGCGGAGGTCGATTATACATTCAAGCTTTCCAGCAAGGTGACGAGCGGCGTAAAAGAAGTGAAATTCAACGCGGTTTATTTCAACTACGCCAAGGACGCGTATGAAACCGCCACGTTCTCCGTGTTCGTTACGGTGGTGAAGGGCGCTACAGGCACGCTGACGGACGAGGACGGCGTTGCCATCACCTCCACGCCCAAGGTCATTGTAGAGTCCTATTCCGTAAAGCCTGCCAAGCTGGAGGATCAGGAAAGCGGCCGCCTCTTCGCGGGCGAGCAGTTTGAGCTGAGTTTTACCATCCGCAACACCTCCTCCAAGGAGGCCGTTCAAAATATACAGGTTACGATTTCCAATGAGGGCGGCGCCATACTGCCCGCGAACAACGGCAGCAACTCGCTGTACATTGACCGCATCGCCGCGGGGGACAGCGTGGAAAAGACATTAAAGATGCAGTCTTCGCCGGATGCCGAGGATAAGGCGCATACGCTGAGCGTGAAGTTCGGGTATGAAAGCTCGGAAACGCTCAAGACATATGAAGCCACGGAAACCATCACGCTTCCCATTTCGCAGCGCATGCGCGTGCGCGTAGGCGATCCCGTCATATACGGGGACGCCATGATCGAGCAAAGCACGCCGGTCAACTTCAGCCTCTACAACATGGGCAAAGCCACATTGTACAACTGCATGGTGGACGTCGAGGGCGACGGGCTGCGGATGGAAGAATCCTATTATGGCGGGAATATCTCGTCGGGCAATGAAATGCGGGCGGATTTCAACATAATCCCTTCCACGGCCGGCCAGATAGAGGGCAAAGTCATCATCACCTACGAGGATGTATACGGGCAGCAGACGCGCGTGGAAAAGCCGTTCACCCTCAACGTGCAGGAAGCTTTCATGCCCGGGCCCGAGGATGGCAAAGATGTGTTTGGGCCGGGCTTTGAAGAAGAGCTCAAGCCCAAAACGCCTACATGGATATTCGTTGCGGGCGGCGTAATACTGGCGGGCGG
>JAEWWD010000101.1 GCA_023396535.1 Bacillota bacterium | reverse complement strand
TCCTTGAGCACTTCTTCCAGCCGTTTCTGTTCCCGCCGCCGCTGCGTTTCGTCCATCATACCGCTCCTTAATTTTTTTAGAAAAACATGTTGACGTATTCCTGCCGCGTGATATATAATGATATTAGGGGTATTATGTTTATGTATATTTATTTCATAAACTAAAGCTAGTTTACCACCCCTTTTTCCAGTATGTCAATAGCAACAGTATTCACTCGCCGGTAAAACCGACGGGTATTTTTTTCCTTTGGCAAGGACCAGCACAGGAAGGAGATTCCAATGAAAAAGCTCCTGTTCAACCGGGATAGCGAATGCCTGCAGCCGCTTCGGTCGCTCATCGAAGTGCAAAAGCACCGGGCCCTCGCCCTGTGGGCGGTCGACTGCGCGGAGCCCGTGCTCGCGCTGTTTGAAGAACGCATACCAGGCGACAGCCGCCCGCGCGAAGCCATAGAAGCCGCGCGAAAATGGATGCGCGGGGAAATCAAAATGCCGGTGGCTAAACGCGCCATACACGCCGCGCACAACGCCGCGACGGAAGCGGAGAACGACCCCGTCGCATGCGCGGCCGCTCGCGCAATGGGGCACGCCGCCGCCACCGTGCATGTGGAGACGCACGCGCTGGGGTTGGCGTTTTATGGGCTGACCGCCATGGTATACGCGGACCCGGCTCGTGCAAAGGAAACCGTCGCCGCGGAATGTGCGCGGTATTATGATCGCCTGCTGTATTGGGAGGCGAATACAGATAAGATGGATCTGCCTTGGGCGCCGTTCCTGCTGAAGGACGCGCCCAACAAGGAGCGCGCGCTCCGGCTGAAAGCGCAGAATCGGGACGGTATGCGATAGCCGGAAGATGCATACGCCGAACAATTTTTGCGAGACAATCTGCGCCAAGTCACGGCCTATCCCCCCGGAAATACCCCCAAAAATACGCCGCCGGGAGTATGGCTTCGCCTGCCATAATACTGTATGATCGGGTTACATCCGGATGGTTATCAACAACAAATATGGGGGTACTTATGTACATCGTCGGACTCATCGTATACGTCGCATTCCTGATTGGCATTACGTTTCTTTGCGGCAAGCCCGGTATATTTGTGGACTTTCCCAGCATCATCGTCATACTGGGCCCCACGCTGGCGCTGCTGCTGGCTTCCGGGCTGATGCCGGACTTTATGCGCGGCTTTGTAGTTATGTCACAAAAGGAAAACACCCATTCCAGTCTGGAACTGCATAAAACGGAAGTCGCCGTCGGCCTTACGATACGCCTGCTGCTGCTGAGCGGTTTTCTGGGCAGTCTGATTGGTCTCATATCCATGCTTGCTCTGCTCAGCGATCCCACGACACTGGGCAGAAATATGTCTGTTTCCCTGCTCACCTTGCTGTATGCCGTGCTGTTCAGCTTTATACTTCTCCCCATTCGCGCAAAGATTCGGGCGATACTCCACACGCTGGACTGAGCGCTTCATGAAAGCACGACTCGTCAAAACAATCGGTCTCCTTATATATCTGGCGGCGCTTTCTTTGCTGTTCCGGCTGGATTGGCGCGCTTTGTTTCAGCCCGGGCAGCTCCTGCTGGTAGCGCTGGGCATGGGGATACTGACCGCCTCCCAATACCAAAAGGGATTCACCAGGGCGGACGTACTCGCCGGCCTGAAATGGAACGCGGTGCTGGCAGGCTTTCTGACCACACTGGCTTCCGTGTTATCCTCGCCCGAAGCGCGGCTTTCGGATATCGGGACTTTACGGTTTTCACAGCACCTGCTGCCCCTGTTGTACGGCAGCATATTCTACCTGCTGCTGGGCATTCCTTCCGCCGCAGACAAGCCCAGGAATAGGCAAACGGAAGAACCCGGTGCATTGCCCCGTGAGCTGACGTATACCGAAACGGCCGAGCGCGTGTTCGGCGCGTGTTCGCTGACCAAGCGGGAGCGTCATGTGGCGCAGAAGCTGCTGCAGGATCTTTCCAACAAGGAAATAGCGGTGGCTCTTTATATCAGCGAAGCGACCGTCAAAAAGCACATACAGAATATCTACCAGAAGTTCGGCGCTGCAAGCCGCGCCAGCTTTCTTTCCATCTATTACGACCATGCGCGCAAGGAATGCGATACACGTGAGAAATAGGATCATACCGCATTCAAAACCGGAAGCCGCTCTTATGAAAGGGCGGTTTTTCGTGGCAAAAGTTGGTCGCATTCGAAAATTTTATATCGATATTATATTTTCGAATACGATGATAAAATGGGCCGTTGCAGCACCCGCAAACGCCCGAAACCGGGCGGTCGACGAGCAATAACGCCCGTTGACCGCCCGGATTGACATTCCCGGCGCTGGTGCTATACTGTAGCAGCCGGTTACGGATAAGCGCGAAAACGACAATGGGCCTGCGCGGCGCGAACTGTCCGCGTGGCCCGGATGAAATACGGAGGAACAATTACACTATGAAGCAGTCAATGAAAACCATACTTTGCATAGCCCTCGGCCTGATGCTTGCCCTGGCGATGGCCGCCTGCAGCGCGCCGGCTACCCCGGCCGCCACCGAAGCCCCCGCAGCGAGCGAAGCGCCCGCCGCGACCGAAATCCCCGAAGCTACGGAAGCCCCCGTCCCTGAAGCGACCGACGTCCCCGCCGCGGTTACCTATACCCCCGGCACCTATACCGCTGCCGCCGCGAGCTCCATCGGCGATCTCAAGGTTGACGTCACCGTTTCCGAGAGCTCCATCGACAGCATCATCGTGACGGACAGCAACGGCGCTACCGACACCGTCCCCGCCGTCATCGCGGACCTTACGGCTGATATACTGGACAGCCAGTCCCTGAAGGCGGATGCCTCTGCGGACACGACCGGTGACGCCGCCGCGGTGCTCGCCGCCGTTGAGGATTGCCTCACCCAGGCCGGCGCGGACGTATCCCTGCTGAAATAAGCGTTCGCTGAGCAAGCCGCATAAGCGGCGACTATAACCCGTAACCGGCACAAGCCCCGTCCGTTTGGACGGGGCTTTCGTTCACTGATAAAGTCCTTCGGACTTTATCAGTGGATTTCCTGCAGGTTGGAATGCCGCTCATGGCGGCATTCTCCCACAAATTCGGCGAATGAATCGCCGAATTTGAATGGAATATGGGGGATTATATCCCCAATACCCCCTAAGGAGGATATTAATCTGAGACTCTGTGTTTGAACAAGCATTTTTAGCCGCATGGCATTGACCGGACGATACCGGCTCAGTATACTGAAGGAAACGAATGGAAACATTTCGCAACACTTAGGAACGGCAAAGAAGCCGGAGGAGGAAAGCCATGTCAAAAGCGGCGGCAAAAACGGGGCCACAGCCAACCGCGTTGGTGGCCATGGAACAGTTCTTCCCGGAAAATGAACGTATACTCCGGGACGACTGGGCGAATAAAATGATCTCGGGACCCATGGGCGGGTTTGTCCGCTGCATGAAGTGGCCGGCATTCCGGAACTGGATGGTCCGGCAAAGCGAAAAAGCCATTCCCGGCTCCTGGGCGGGCATACTCTGCCGCAAACGGTACATCGACGACCAACTGCTTTCTTACGCCGGGCAGTACGAAGCAGTCGTCAATCTGGGCGCGGGGTTCGATACGCGTGCGTTCCGGCTGGACGCCCTGCGAAGCATTCCCGTATGGGAGCTGGACCAGCAGGAGATCATAGCGGCCAAGCAGAAGCAACTTGATCAGCTTATGAGCGAAATTCCGCACAATATCCGGCTTGTCCCCGTCGACTTCGACAGGGAAACGATCGTCGACGCGCTCCTGCGCAGCGGGTACGGCTTCGATACGCGAACATTCTTTATTCTGGAGGCGGTCACGCAGTATCTCACCGAGGACGGCCTTTCGGGATTGTTTTCGGCGTTGTCGCGGGCCGCCAGGGGCAGCCTGCTTGCGTTTACGTATATCACCGGCGATTTTATGGCCGGGCGGGAGCTGTACGGCGCGAAACGGGCATACGACCAGTTTGTGGTGCGTGATAAGCTGTGGCTGTGCGGCAAAAACGCGGAGGAATGGGAGGTCTTCCTCCAGCGGTACGGCTACGCCGTAGTGGAACATGCCGATATCAGGGAAATGACGCGCGCGTATATCGCGCCGACCGGCCGGAATTTGACCATTTCGCCGCTGGAGCGCATCATACTCGCGCGGAAAGAGGAATAGGGGCGGGAGGGATACCATGATACGTCTGGAAAAAGAAATGGAAACCCTGCTCATCACGCTGTATTCCAAGGCCATGATGAGCAAAACCGGGCAGATCATTCACGACCGGATGGCCGAGGACGCCGTCGGCCGCATCGAGTACGACTTCAAGCGGCTTGATGTGAATGAGAAAACGCAGGTATTCATGGCGCTGCGCAGCGCCATCATAGACGATTTCGCCAAAGAATACCTGCGTGTCCACCCCAGCGCCACCGTGCTGCATCTGGGATGCGGGCTGGATTTTCGCTACGACCGGCTTAATAGGCCCGACTGCGCATGGTACGACCTCGATTACCCGGAAGTCATCGCCATCAAGCGAGAGTTTTGCGGGGAAACGGCGCATTACCGGTTGATCGCGTCCTCCGTAAACGACCTTACATGGCTGGACGGCGTACCGGCGAACGATGAGGCGCTCGTCATCGCCGAGGGGCTGACCATGTACCTCTCGGAAGAGGAGCTTTCCCGGCTGTTCGCAGCGCTCAACGGGAAATTCCGCGAAGTCACATACCTGTTCGACGTATACTCCCTGCTCTCCGTGCGGCTGGCGCAGAAACGGTATAACCCGCTGCTCAACCGGACAGGCGCTCAGATCAAATGGGGGATAGACGAACCGGAGCGGCTTTCGCGGTTTGGCCTGCGGTTTATCAAATCCCTGTATATCAACGATGCGCGATTTGTGAAAACAATCAAGAGTGTGTATTTCCGGTTCATGCTCCGGCTGATGTCGGGCGTAAAAACCGCCAACAACGCCATGCGTATACTCGTGTGCGAGAAAGCGTAACGCAGTGGTTTAGGAGCGGCCGGGGTAATTTACCCCGGCCGTTCTTCGTTTGAGTACATTAATTCAGTCTGTAGAAAGCTTACGCCTTCCGGACAGGCCTCGCCTCGATATAGCCGCGATAACCCATGGGCGCGAGCTGTATGCGGGGGCCGTCGTCGTCCGCCCATGCAAAGCCGTAAACGGACGGGTCGTAGCGCTTCATGGCCTCCCACACAGAACCGATCTCCTCCATGAAATTATCGTCCTCATAGGGCAGGCCCTGAAACACCATGAGCTTGCAGGGCGGTAAATCGATCAGCTCGTACTGTTCAGGCACAGCTCCCGCGTAATCAAGGGGCAGTTCCACGCCCTGTACGTATTTCGATGTGCCGGGTTTGATCATTCCCTCGGGCAGCCACATGCCGACAGGCTCATACAGCGCCTCTTTGACGCTGACCAGCATGGGCCACACGTCGCACCCCGCCTCTTCACAGTAAGCGAAATAGTCTTCCGCGGCCACGCCCCTGCGTATGAGCGCCTTGCGCGCGGGGCGCTCAATCACCTGCACGAAAATGGTGCGGTCCTTATTGTTCTCCATACTCTCCACTCCTTTACAGATCGGCAGGGGGCCGGCCATGGCGGGCGCGGGCATAAACAACCGTATGGGCGGCGTTTCGATGCTGTATCGCTTGGGCTTGAGGCCGAACTCCCGGGTGAACGCCCGCGTAAAGCCCTCGTGCGAGTCAAACTCGAAATCCAGCGCCACATCCAGCACCTTCACCGCGCCGTCGCGCAGCGCAAGCGCCGCGCGGGTCAGGCGCAGCGCGCGGATATAGCAGAACGGCGGCCTTCCCGTATATTCCCGGAACAGCCGGCTGCTGTGAAACGGCGAGTACCCGGCCGTGCGCGCGAGCTGCAGCATGGTGATGGGCTCTTTGATATGTTCTTCGATATACCGTTGCATTCGACGCACGGCGAGCACCGCTTCCGGCTGTTCCACGAGGCCTTCCCCCTTCCTGTGAAGAGAGTATACCGCAGTTACGCCGTCGTTTTCTTGACCGCGCCTGCGAAAAAAGCATAAAGAATCCCCACTATCCGGAGAATTTACGTAGGAAATTCAACCTTCATTGTTCATTATGCATTCTTCATTATTCATTACGCCACGCACGGCGAGGCGCTTATATGGTGATCAGATGCGCGCCGTCCTTTAAAAGATCGGTCAGCGGTTCGCCCCAGGGTATGACTTCCACGCCCATGCCTTCCAGCTTCTCAATCACGCCCAGCCGCCGCGCGCAGGCGATACAGGCGGAAAACTCCACGCCCACATGCTGCGCGATTTTAATTTCTTCCTGAACAATTTCATTCTCTGCGACAACCTGCGCCGAAGCGCCCCATACGATGACGGTCACATGCTGCCACCAGCCCTTGAGCAGGCTGTTTTTCGCGTACATGAGCACCATGTTCATGGCGGTTGAAACGTCCCCTGTCGTCCATAAAATGTAGAGTTTGTCGTCCATGGTTTATTCTCCTTCTTAAAAGAATCTGCCCTGTTCTCACCAAAGGAACATCCGGGTATTCTTCAGGATGTGCCTGCAACTATAAGTAAAGTATACACAACGGGGCGGGGGAAAGAAATACCGGCGCCACTATTCCATGGTTGCGTTTCAAACTGCGCCGCGTTGTCCATAACTGCAATAGAAGCAATTCCGTTATATCTTAAAAAGGAGCTTAACGCTATGAGCAACCTCAAGAACATCGATATCGCGGCGGTTTTGCCGCTCGCGGGGCTCGTACCCTATCAGGACGGGCAGATCGTCAGCCGCACGCTGGTACAGAACAAGGCCGTTTCCATCACGCTGTTCGCGTTTGAGGCGGGGGAGGAAATCAGCACGCATGCCTCCGGCGGCGACGCGCTGGTATATGTGCTCGACGGCGGCGGCGTCATCACCATAGACGATACAACGTATACCCCCAAGGCGGGCGAGTGCATCGTCATGCCCGCCGGCCATCCCCACGCGGTGGCGGCGGCGGAACGGTTCAAGATGCTGCTGATCGTCATATTTTAGGTCGTGCAAATGCACTGCGCGCATTTGCACGAAGTTTCGCTCGTATAGACTTCGTCTATACGAGCGATTTATTCTCACACGGCGGCATGCTCGGAAGCCTGAGGCTTCTGTCGCATACCGCCGCGTGCAAGGTGTCCTTTGTGACGCACATGTCGTCACAAAGGACTTATTTTATGTCTAATGAACCGAGTGCGTACGTGAGTGGCGAAGCGCCCCGTTAAAATTTCGCCGCTGCCGTGGACGGCAATACCTCTTAAGCGTTCATTTTCGCACAGACAGCTCCCGTATTTTGAGCCCGTTCTGTTTGGCCTGCATCCGCCAGCCCATATTCCCGCCCGCGATATACAAAAAGCGTGGAAAACCGGGCGTAACAAACAGATTGTCGCCGCTTTTCCTCTCGCAAATGGCGCTCGCCAGCTTCGCAAGCGCGGAAGAACTGTTCTTTTTCGGCCCTTTTCCGGCAGGTACGTTCGTAAGGCCGGCAAGCATGCCGCCTCCGCCGATTCCCAAACCCTGCCCCCATCGTACGCCGGCCTTTTCGCACCAGAGCTTCATCATATCCAGCGCGTTGGCGCACTGCCGTCCCTCGTAAAAGCCGGCGTTTACGACGGCGTAAGCGACGCGCTCCCGCGGCCTGCTCTGCAACTCCTTTTCCAGTTCGATAAAAACGCGCAGCAGGTGCGAAGGGATTCCGTCCACGTACAGCGGGAAGGCGAACACCAGTACATCCTGTTCCGAAATCTCGTCGATAAGCGCGGGCGCGATCCCGCTGCCCGCATGAAACGCGCATTCTGAAACGGTATGTCCGGAGATGTACGATTGCAGTTCTTTGAGTATTTCGGCGGACGCGCTGCCGATGGCCTTGGGGCTGCCGTTGATGAACATCAGCTTCATAGCGCGCTCCCTCCCGCAATTCTGCCGCCGAATTCTTCTGGACTTTCCGCGAACGCGATCTCCTTCACGGCGCCGTACAGGTTGACGGCGTTGGCGTTGACCAGCCGCCGCGCAAGCGTCCGCTCCTGTTCGCCTATGTCCTCGCCGTAAAAATACACGCGCATGGCAAGGAAGTCCGGATAGCGGGGTTTATGATGCATTTCTCCGTTTTTCACTCTAAAATAAGGATGGATATACGAAATGCTTCGATCCAGCACGTTTTTTACGAACGGACTGAACCCACCGTAGGTGCAGCGGCTGATGAATATCAGCTCGCTGGTATGACCGAGCCGCGCCCCCATATCGCCGTACTTATCTCGAATCACGCACTGCGCGGGGGTCTTCACCCAGCAGCCGAAGCATCCGATACAGGGGCGGATACCGCCGCCGTCGGATATGATGCACGTATCTTCATCATGCGGGAGCAGCGCCTGTTCCTGCTCAGGCGCTAAATCGTGAATAATCAGTCGCATGTTTTCTCCTTTTGCGCGCCGCTACGCGGTGCACAATGAATAATGAAAAATTAACAATGAACAATGAAGGAT
>JAEWWD010000031.1 GCA_023396535.1 Bacillota bacterium | reverse complement strand
TTCGAACTGGAGGTTCCGGAAATCCAATCCGGCATTGTGCAGATCAAATCCATTGCGCGCGAGGCCGGATTCCGTACAAAGGTCGCCGTTTCCTCCAACGATCAGCAAGTGGATCCCGTGGGCGCCTGCGTGGGCCAGCGTGGTATTCGCGTGGAACGCATCGTGGCGGAGCTGCATAATGAAAAAATTGATATCATCGAATGGGATTCCGACTCTGCGGTATACATCGCAAAGGCGCTCAGTCCCGCCAAGGTATTGATGGTATACATCAATGAGGCGGAAAAGGCCGCCAAGGTAATTGTGCCGGATAACCAGCTCTCCCTGGCAATCGGCAAGGAAGGTCAGAATGCGCGTCTTGCCGCCAAGCTGACGGGCTGGAAGATCGATATTAAGAATCAGTCCCAGGCGGAGGAGGCAATGGTCAGCCTCTACGATGCCCCGGCGGAGACTGAAGAAGAATAATACGTAACCTTGCGCGATAAAAGGGGGAGAGCTGCATGCCAACGAAAAAGAAGATCCCTATGCGCATGTGTGTCGGGTGCCGCGAAATGAAGCCCAAGAAAGAGCTCGTTCGCGTCGTGCGAAACGCCGAGGGCGCGGTTAGCATAGATCCAATCGGCAAAGCGCCGGGACGCGGAGCGTATCTGTGCAAATCGGCCATGTGTCTGGAACGGGCCGTGAAATCCCGCGCGCTGGATAGGGCGTTTGAGCAAAAAGTGGATGCCGAACTTTACGAACGGCTCAAGGCGGATTTTGAAAGCTATGGACCTGAGTAAGTTGCAGGGAGCGCTGGGGTTGTCCCGGCGGGCAGGCAAATGTGTTGCCGGCGATTTTGCGGTGGAGCGCGCTATAAAAGCGGGCAGGGTCGGCCTTGTCGTACTGGATAGCGGCGTTTCGGAAGCGACACGTAAGCGGTACCAGACGTTTTGCGGCGGAAGAGGAATAAAGTTGCTGGAGATTCCGGACATGGGTCGTATGATAGGCAAGCCGGATGGAAAGATTGCAGGCATCACAGATCAACGATTTATACATATGATATGTAGTGCGGCATCGCGGTATGACGAAGAGGGTTTGGATGAAACGAATAAATAACAGGAGAATGGTTTCTAATATGCGGGGGTGCAATATATGGCCACAGTAAACATTTTGGACGCGGCGAAAGAGCTCGAGGCGCGTGCGCAGACATTGTTTGCGCGCCTCAATCAAACCCATGCGGACGTAGGGGAAACGCTGCAGGGGGTACGCGCACGTGAGCGTGAGCTGCAGGAAAAGGAAGAGACGCAGCGCCAGGCCCGCCTGGAACGGGAAAGGCAGGAGCGTTTGATGGAGGTGCTTTCCTCCGATAAGGACCTTGCCGTTCATATTGGAGGGGACGACCATGATCATATTGCGCCCGAACCGGAGCCCGTTCGGCAGCCGCAGGCGGAAAAAACCGCCCCTGCGCCCGAAATAAAGAGTGTTGCGCCCGAAAAGGCTGAGAGCCCCGCTAAGCCGGAAAAGGCTGAGCAGGCTCCCGCCAAACCTCCTGTTGTTCGTGAGGAAGCGCCCAAAGCAGTGCAGCGCGTTGCGGAAGAGCCTGCACCCGTCGCCTCGCAGACGGTACAGCCGGTTCAGAGAGAAAACGTGCAGGCAAAGGAACCGGAGCCTGTCAAAGAAGCGCCCGCCGCCGTACAAAACGCGCAGAAACCCGCGCAGCAGAACGGCTATCAGCAAAGGGCGATCGATCCGTCGATGTATCAGCGAAATCAGCAGGGCGGCTATCAGCAGCGTTCGCAGGATGGCTATTCGCCTCGCCCGCAACAAGGCGGTTATGCCCCAAGGCAGGATGGCGCGCGCCCGCAGGGCGGCTATTCGCCTCGCCCGCAGCAGGGCGGCTATGCGCCCCGGCAGGATGGCTATTCGCCACGCCCGCAGGGCGGCGGCTATGCGCCGCGTCCGCAGGGCGGCTATGCGCCCCGGCAGGACGGCCCGCGTCCGCAGGGCGGTTATGCGCCGCGTCCGCAAGGCGGAGGCTATGCGCCCAGGCAGGACGGTCCGCGCCCGCAGGGCGGCGGTTATGCGCCGCGTCCGCAGGGCGGCGGTTATGCGCCCCGGCCCGCACAGGGCGGCGGGTTTGCGCGGGGCGGCGGTAAGCCGGCCGCTCCCATTACGCCGTCTGTCAGCAAGGAAAGGGTCAGCAATTATGACCCAAACAGGAACAACTATACCAGAAATTACGAGGCGGAAAAGAAAGCCCGCAGCAAAAAAGCATTGCAGAAGGAAACCGCGCCTGTTGCGCGCGGGGCATGGGATGAAGACGCACCCATGGGCAGCAGCCGCAGGCGCCCCCGTAAGCAGATGCAGCAGCACAGGCCGGAACCCATCATTATAGAAAAGGCGGTTATCACGACGGAAAACGTAACGGTTAAGGATCTGTCTGAAAAAATAGGCAAGCCGGCAGGCGAGATCATAAAAAAGCTCTTTATGCTCGGCATCATCGCCACCATCAATCAGGAACTGGATTTCGATACCTGTGAGTTGGTTGCTTCCGATTACGGGATTACGCTGGAGCGCCAGATCGCAAAAACTTTTGAAGAGGTTCTGCAGGATAGCTCCGATGAAAAGGATATGCCCGAATCCTTGGTCACGCGTCCGCCGGTCGTTACGATCATGGGCCATGTCGACCACGGCAAGACATCCCTTCTCGACGCTATCCGCAACAGCCGCGTGACCGAAGGCGAAGCCGGCGGCATCACGCAGCATATAGGCGCGTACACGGTGGAATGCAACGGACGCAGCATCACGTTCATCGATACACCGGGCCACGAAGCGTTTACATCCATGCGTGCGCGCGGCGCACAGGTGACGGATATCGTCATACTGGTCGTGGCGGCGGACGATGGCATCATGCCGCAGACCGTGGAGGCCATCAATCACGCGAAAGCGGCGGAAGTCCCCATCATCGTGGCCATCAACAAGATGGACCGTCCGGAGGCAAACCCGGAACGCGTCAAGCAGCAATTGACCGAGTACTCGCTTGTTTCCGAGGAATGGGGCGGCGATACCATCTGCGTAGAGGTTTCCGCCAAGACACAGATAGGCATTAATACGCTGCTTGAAATGATACTGCTGCAGGCCGACGTATTGGAACTGAAGGCCAACCCAGCGCGTCTTGCAAAGGGCGCGATCATAGAGGCGCAGCTCGATAAAGGCCGCGGCCCCATCGCCACTGTGCTGGTACAAAACGGCACACTGCATGTAGGTGATACTATCGTGGCCGGTACGGCCTACGGCCGCGTT
>JAEWWD010000324.1 GCA_023396535.1 Bacillota bacterium | reverse complement strand
GTATGATTATGAACAGCAGAAACCACAGTGCCTGTACCGGGTCTATGACCATCAGTATAACCGCGCAGGGGATGGTTCCGATCCAGGCGCCGAGTATGGGTATGAGCGCCGTAACGGCTATGATGGTGCTGATGAGCAGCGCGTAATGCATGCCGAACAGGCTCATGCCCAAAAAACAAAGTGTGCCCAATATGAGCGCTTCCGTCGTCTGTCCCACTATAAACCGGCTGAACACCTGGTTAGCAAGTCGCAGTATTTCACTGAGGCGGCGCGTATGCTTTGCGCCGATCACTACGCCTGAAAGCCTGCGGAATTGAGAGAACAGTTTTTTTCGGTTATACAGTATAAAGCCCGAAATCATGAGTGAAAGCAGCAAATTATACACCACGGCGGTCAGCCCCACCGTGAAGTTTACCGCGCCGCTGACGATTGAACTGAGCAAATTCTGCAGCATTTCGATACCCTGCTGCCACAGGTTACTGACCGGCTCACTGATATCGGGATTTACGGACAGTGACGAGAGCATACCGTCCGCCCATACCTGAAACCGTGTCAGATAATTTGAAAAATTCGAGGCAAGCGCTGTTACGCTGTCCACCACGCGGGGAAATATCAGCGCGCCCAGGCCGCCTATCAGCAGGAATATGGTCAGGTAGGCCAGCAGCATGCTTATGCCGCGCCACATTCTGCGCAAAAGCCTGCTGGGATGGCGCTCCCACGAGCGCAGCAGTTTATATTGGAAAAAATCCATGGGCAGGTGGAACACGAACGCGAGCACTATGCCCACGAATATGGGGGAAGCCACATTCAGGAACCACTTGAGCGCATTCCATGCGTCGTCTATGCGATATAAAAGCAGAAACAGCAATATCGTATAGGTGATGAGCCATATGTATTTCCGCATCCGTGGCGATCTATACCGCGGGGTACCGCGTTTTTCCATACTGCCCTCCTTTCAGCCGTCTGCGGCGTTTATTTTATAGTGTTACTAAGACTTTTTCTTCGTTAGTGCGGACTATATGCCGAATGCGCGAAAGCGCATCTGCGCCGTGCGCTCGCTCAAGCCTTCGATGGGCAGGGATTGCAGGTGTACCACGAACGCCGCCCCGTCGCCGGGCTGCAGTACGGCGTTGCGCGTAAAGTGCCATGCGCCCAGGAAGACGCCGTCCTTATCATAGAAACCCGCATAGACGAGATTCAGGTCGCAGACCTCCGCGCCGGGGTTGCTTAACCTGCCCGAAAGCGTGGCAAAGCCGGGATAGTTCTGTATGAGCCGCGCCTCGGATACCCCGAGGGACTGCTGCTGCTTGTCGGTACGTGCGGCGGAAAGCTGCACGGTAAGGGCCGGGTTTTCTATTGCGCCGGCAGTATCGTCGACGGGCAGCCACAGCGTGCACCAGGCTGTCTCACCCGGCTGCACCGCCTCGTACCCCGCCGTAACGGGCTGGAACGTGCTTTGCTGCGATCCGCCGGCGTACGTGAACGTGAAGGACGCCTCCGTCAGCGTGATCGCGGTTGAATCAGTATTGGTATACGCTACCGCGCCGTAAAGCATACCGGGAAAAGCGTAACAAACGCTGCCGGCAAGCTCATATTTGCCTGTTCCAGGTTTCAGCGGCTGCTCCCCGCTTGTTTCGGGCTGTGCCTCGGCGGGGGCAGCGGACACGGCGGCTCCCTCGCCGAAATCCAGCGTGTTTTCCGGTTCCGCTTTTTTTGCGCACCCGCCCAGCAGCGCCAGCGCGAGAACTAGTAAGAGGCATATCCATTTTCGGGTCATGGCGATACAGTCCTTTGGCAAAATTAGTTTGACGCGGCTTATGCGAGCATCGGCGACAGCCTGTCGTCCGTCGCCTGCAGCAGGCGGGAAAGCAGCGCGTCCACTTCCACTTCGCTTTGCGCGTTTGCGCCTATATACAGCTTCAGCTTGGGCTCCGTGCCGGAGGGGCGTACCACCACCCAAGCGCCGCCCGAAAGCAGCAGCCGTATCATATTCGATGAGGGCAGCGCGAGCGGCTCGGCGCCATCGCCGTTGATGCGTGCGCGCCTGCGCGTTTGATAATCCTCCATGTACTCCACTTCCGCGCCGGCGAGCGCCGCAATGGGGTCGGCGCGCAGCGTGTTCATGGCGGCGGCTATCTTTTCCATACCCGCTTTGCCCAGCAGCGTATAGGATTTGACGCTCTCCTTATAGCAGCCGTACGTTTGATACAGCTCCTGCAGCGCGTCACACAGCGTCATGCCGCGCGCGGCGCAGCTTACGCAAAGCTCCGCGGCCAGCATGGCGGCGCAAATGGCATCCTTATCGCGCGAAAAGCCGCCCGCCAGGAAGCCGTAGCTCTCTTCAAAGCCGAAGAGGAACGTATGCGCGCCCGTGCGCTGGCATTCGTCTATTTTCTCGGAAATAAAGCGGAAGCCGGTCAGCACATCTTCTATCGTAGCGCCGTAGCGCGCGCAGATGGCGTCCGCCAGCCGCGTGCTGACAATGGATTTGACGACCAGCGCATTCTTGGGCAGCCGTCCTTGCCGGTGCAGGGAGGACAGAATGTGCTCAAGCAGCAGGCAGCCGATCTGGTTGCCGGTGAGCACGGAGAATTTGCCGTCGCGGCCGCGTACGGCGATGCCCAGCCGGTCCGCGTCCGGGTCGGTGGCGAGTATGACGTTCGCGCCTACGCGGTCCGCCAATGCGGCGCCCAGCGTGAACGCGTTGGGGTCTTCCGGATTGGGCGCCTGCACGGTCGGGAATTTGGGGTCGGGGTCCGCCTGCTCGGGGACGATGTACACGTTTTTTACGCCCACGCGGGATAAAAGCTCCCGCACCGGCACGCTGCCCGTGCCGTGCAGCGGCGTGTAAACGAGAGAGAGCGACGACCCGTGCTCCTTCATAAGCGCCGGGTCGAGCAACAGGGTTTGTGTGGCGGCGTAATACGCTTCGTCCACCTCGCGGCCGATCATGGTCAGGAGCCCTTTTTCAATCGCTTCCCCGCGATCCATGCCGGCGGCGGCGAAATAGCCCACGCGGGCCATGGCGGCCAACACCGCGTCCGCCTGGGCGGGGGCAAGCTGTCCGCCGTGCTCCCAGTAGACCTTATACCCATTGTAAGCGGGCGGATTGTGGCTGGCTGTGACGACGACGCCCGCTATGCAGCCGAGATGGCGAATGGCAAAGGACAGCTGCGGCACCGCACGCAGGCCTTCAAACAGATAGGCGTGAATGCCGTTTTTTACGAGTACCAGCGCGGTTTCGAGCGCAAAGGTATCCGAATACAGCCGGGAATCGTAAGCGATGGCAACGCCGCGCTCCTTCGCGCCGGGGATGGTGAGAAGGAAATCCGAGAGCCCCTGCGTCGCGCGCCGCACCACGTATGGGTTCATACGGTTGGTGCCCGCGCCTATCACGCCGCGCAGCCCGGCGGTACCGAATTCCAACTCCGTATAAAAGCGCTCCTCCAGCTCCTTGTCCGCAAGCGCGGACAGTTCCCGTCCCGTCGTTTCGTCCGCATGCTGTATCCAATCCGATACCCTTGTGCGGTAATCCATACCCCGTCTCCTTTCTACTCCTTCTCCGCGGCGAGAAGAGCCTCTGCGGGCGGCACTCTCCCCCCCGCCGGCATATCCGGCGCCGCGCGCAGCCCTTGCGTATCCTCTTGTGCAATCGATATGCCGCGTGAAAAGCTATATGCGGCGTTGCGTCCAACGATGATATGATCGAACAGCCGGATATCTATGCTGTTGAGCGCTTTTTTCACAGCCTCCGTCGCTTGCGCGTCGCTTTCTGACGGCGACGGATCGCCGCTTGGGTGGTTGTGCAGCAGCAAAACCGCGTGCGCTCTGTGATGAAGCGCGCTTTCCACCACCCGGCGCGGGTATAACGGCGCTTCCGTCAGCGTGCCTGTCAGCAGGCGCTCGGCGTGCAGCAGCCGCATGTTTTTATCCAGGCTTACGACATATACGCTTTCATAGCGCTCGCCGGCCAACAGCTCCAGCGCAAACGATACGGCCGCCGCGGGCGTACCGAGCAGGGGGGCCTTCCGGTCGTTCGACTGTACGGCTTTGCGGCCCGCGTCGCCGATCAGTCGCAGGAATACAGCCGTGGAGTCGCCTACCCCGTCGATGGAGGCGAGCTCCGCCGTGTCCGCGCACAAG
>JAEWWD010000319.1 GCA_023396535.1 Bacillota bacterium | reverse complement strand
GTGTGACCGCCTCGCCGATGCTGCCGACGTAAGCCTGAAAGTTCTGCGGGCTGATATCGGTCGATTCGCCTTCGATACGGTCTTTGAGCACGATTCGCGTTTTATCAAACCTGCCGTGCGACGCAAGCCGGAAAAACACCAGCAGGGCCACGGCGACGATAAACAGCACCAGCGCCACCATAAACAGAATGCCAATGGGGTTGCCGATCTGCAGCATGACGGCCGCAAACAGCGCAATCGCGCCCAAAGCGCCAGCCGCTCCCAGGCCCGGCGTGAACATTTCCACTATAAACAGCAAAATACCAATGCCCAGGCAAATTAATGTCGGTACCATATGCTCCATTACGGTTCCTCCTTTCCCGCCGCGCGAACCCCCAACATGAACGGTCCGGCGCGAACTTCCGCAATATATAATAGTATAGCATAGAATCCCGCCCTGGGATACGGATTCTTCATGCCGCAGGCCGCGTATATACGCATTGTCAAGGCTGTGGCGGGGCATAACAGGAAGGTTCCCGCGCGTTTGCATTCGCATGCGGGCATGATATAATGAAAAGTAATTTTCGACAGGAATTCCCTCGTCCGCAGCGAGAGGGCGCGGGTTACCCATATTTGTGACCGGGAGAATGGAAAGCATGACCGAAAAACAACTGATGGACGCCATTGAGAGGCGTTTGATCAGCGAATACCAGGTGACGACCCGGGACGCCACGGTGGCCCAGCTCCACGACGCGCTGGGCACCGAGACCATGGCCGAGATCGCCTCGCCATGGTACCGCAGCCGCCACGCGCGCGACTGCGTGCGCCGCGCGTATTACTTCAGCGCGGAATACCTGATGGGCCGCATGGTCTATAACAACCTGCTGTCCCTGCACATGCTGGATACGGCGCGGGACGCGTTCGCCCGCGCAGGGCTTACCCTTGGGGCGCTTGAGGATATCGAGGACGCGGCCCTGGGCAACGGGGGGCTGGGCAGGCTTGCGGCGTGCTTTTTGGATTCCGCCGCCACGCACGACCTGCCTCTGGACGGGTACGGCATCCGCTACAAATTCGGCTTATTCAAGCAGAGCTTCCGCGACGGCTTCCAGGTGGAAAGCGCGGACGACTGGCAACGGCTGGGCGACCCGTGGAGCATCCGCCGCGACACGCACACCGTCACCGTGCAGTTCGCGGGTCAGACGGTGCGCGCCGTCCCTTACGACATGCCCATCATCGGCTACGGCACGGACAATATCGGCACGCTGAGGCTGTGGCAGAGCGAAGCCATCGAGGAATTCGATTTTCAGGCCTTCAACGAGCAGCAGTACGCGCTGGCCGTGCGCGAAAAGAACGCCGTGGAGGATATCACCCGCGTGCTCTATCCCAACGACAGCACCTACGCAGGCAAGCAATTAAGGCTCAAGCAGCAGTATTTCCTCTCAAGCGCGTCCCTGCAGGATATACTTTTCAACTTCAAGCGCGCGCACGGCGACTTGAGTAAGCTCGCCGACATGGTGGCCATACAGCTCAACGACACGCACCCCGTGGTCAGCATACCCGAGCTCGTCCGCCTGCTCATGGCGGAGGGCTGGAGCTTTGACGACGCGCTTTCGGCCACCAAGCGCATATTCTCCTACACCAACCACACCGTCATGGCCGAGGCCATGGAAAAATGGGACGTGGAGCTGTTCAAATCCGTACTGCCCGACATATTCGACATCATTTACCGCATCAACGAGCGTTTCTGCGGCGAAGTCATGGCGCGGAAACTCCCCTGCCAGGAGGTTTCCATCATACAGGGGCAGGTGCTGCACATGGCCAACCTGGCCTCCTACTGTTCGCGCACCATCAACGGCGTCGCCGCGCTGCACACCGAAATACTCAAAAAAGACGTGCTGAAGAATTTTTACGCGCTCTACCCCGAGCGTTTCCAGAACAAAACCAACGGCATCACGCAGCGCCGCTGGCTCAAGCTGTGCAATCCGGAGCTTTCCGCCTATATCACCGAGCGCGTGGGCGAAGGCTGGATCTACGATCTCGACGTGCTCAAAGGGCTAAAGTCCCACATGACGGACGCGGACATCCATGCGTTCAACGCCGTCAAGCACATAAAGAAGGAACAGCTTTCCGCGTACGTACACAAGGCGGAGGGCGTGCTGCTGCCGCCGGAGTTTCTCTTCGACGTGCAGGTCAAGCGCATGCACGAATACAAGCGGCAGATATTGAACGCCTTCTCCATACTCGACCTGTATTTCGGCATCAAGGACGGCACGGTAAAGGATTTCACGCCCACGGCGTTCCTGTTCGGCGCGAAAGCCGCGCCGGGATACTGGCGAGCCAAGGCGGTTATCAAATTCATACACGAGGTGGCGCGCCTCGTCAACAACGACCCCGCCGTACAGGATCTCTTGCGCGTGGTGTTCGTGGCCAACTACAACGTCTCCTACGCCGAGCGCATCATACCCGCGGCGGACGTAAGCGAGCAGATCTCCCCCGCCGGCACCGAGGCGAGCGGCACGGGCAACATGAAACTCATGCTCAACGGCGCGGTGACGTTGGGCACCTATGACGGCGCGAACGTGGAGATCGTGGAGGAAGCGGGCTTAAACAACAACTTCATATTCGGCCGCCCGGTGGAAGAGCTCGCGGCCATGCGCCCCACCTACGACCCGCGCGCGCTGCACAGAGATAACCCGCGCATCCGCCGCGTGGTCGATACGCTGGTGGACGGCACGCTGGGGCGGCTCGACGTGTTCGACGAGCTGCATTCAAGTTTGCTCACCGGCGGAAGCTACGGCCTGCCCGATCAGTACTTCGTGCTGCTGGAGCTGCTGCCCTATATAGAAAAGAAGCTGGAATGCAACCGCGCGTATCAGGACAGGCTGGCGTTCGGGCGCATGTGCCTCAACAACACCGCCGCGGCGGGCAAGTTCTCAAGCGACCGCACCGTGCGGGAATATGCGGAGGATATCTGGCAGATCAAGCCCATGCCGACATTGAGCTGCCCGACGGAATGATTTTTTGGGCAGCATTGTTTATTGAATAGCTCGCAGCCTGTGGGAAAAATCAGTATCGCCGCCTCCGGGCGGCGACGAATGATCATTTTATTTAAAAGTGGGGGCTCTCGCAGTTCGCAATGGTCGTGCTGTGTCGCGGCAGGAGCCACTTCCTTGCACTCCCTTGCTCACTGGTCTTCCGCAGCGCTTACCCCTCCACAGGAGGCGCGCTGCTTCGACTCCCACACCCCCTGGGGTACGAAGGTCTTCATGTGCTGCGTCCCAAGGAAGGGGGGATCGGGGGAAACGCAGTTTCCCCCGATATAGAAAATATTCGTCGGCTCAGTATGAGCCGATACCTT
>JAEWWD010000316.1 GCA_023396535.1 Bacillota bacterium | reverse complement strand
GGAAAATCCACGGTGTCTGCCCGCCTCAAGCGGCTGGGGGCCTTGGTACTGGACGCGGATATTGCCGCACGCCAGGCGGTGGAGCCCGGTTCGGAGGGCCTTGCGCTGCTTGTACGGCGCTATGGGGAGGGAATGTTGCAGCAAAACGGGGAGCTCGACCGACGTGCGCTCGCAAAGAAAATATTTGCGAATGAGGACGAGCGTCTGGCAGTCAATGCTCTCCTGCATCCGCTCATACGGCAGCGCATGCTGGAGCAGGAATCCGTCTTTCGGGATATGGAGCCGTCCGCGCCCGTATTCTGGGATGTGCCGCTGCTGATTGAAAGCGGCATGCACGCCTTGATGGATGAAGTGTGGCTGGTAACAGCGTCGGAAGAAGCGCGCGTCAAGCGCGTCATGCTGCGCGACGGATGCTCAGAGAACGAAGCCCGCTCGCGTATGGCAAGCCAGATGCCTGAGGCGGAGAAGCTTGCATACGCGAACCGCATACTGGATAATTCGGGCGATCAGACGGCGCTGTTTAAGCAGGTGGACGCTCTGTACCGGTCGCTTGCGGACACGGCGCGATAATGGGAAGAGAGGACGTATTGGAACAGCCGGGATATAAGCAGAAAGGCAAAATCAGGCCGCATAAAAAGAAACGATCGTGCGGGATATGGATCGCCGCCGTTTTGCTTGCGCTTGCGCTCGTTATGGCGCTGCTGCTGGGGCGGGAACTGGAAAAGCGTACCTATCGACTCGATTATCCGAATACGATTGCCGAGTACGCGAAGGAATACAAGCTTGACCCTTACCTGATTGCCTCCATCATCCATTGTGAGAGCGGCAACCGTCCCGATGCGGTCAGCCCTGACGGCGCGGTTGGATTGATGCAGATTATGCCAACGACGGGCGAATGGGTAGCAGGGAAGCTTCAGGTGGAGGATTTCCATACCGATATGCTGTTTGAACCGTCGGTCAATATCCGCTTTGGCTGCTGGTATCTTCAGTTTTTGATGGACCGGTACGATCAGGACCGCCAGTTGGCCGTTGCCGCTTACAATGCAGGGCACGGTACTGTCGACAAATGGCTGGGCAATCCCGAGGTATCCGCCGAAGGCAGGCTTGTCGAAATCCCGTACCCGGAAACTAAGACATACGTAGAAAAGGTGCAACGCGCATATGAGAAATATGAATTCCTTTACAAGAACGCTTTTTAGTGCGCTGATACTGTTACTTTGCGGTATGCTCGCTGGCTGCGGCGCTGCCGTTAACCCCAATGCCACGGCGACGCCCATCGCCGTGCCTACGGCTACGCCCGCGCCTCAGCCGGTTGCGGGCGGCGAGCTGATCATTCCCATTCCGCGAAACCCTTTTAAGAGCGGCACCGGCACAAGTGCAAATCCTCTGCTCGTCAACACGGAGGAAATGCGCAATATGTACTCCCTCGTATATGAGCCGCTGCTTCGCTGCGACGCGAACAACCATATCGTGCCTAGCCTTGCGGAAAAATGGAGTTGCGACGATACCGGCCGCGTGTGGACCATGCAGCTTCGCGCCAACGTGATGTGGCATGACGGGAACCGCATGCTCAATGCGGATGATGTGTTGTATACTGTGCAGCAGATCAAAAATCTTGGCGCTTCGTCGTACTATTCGCTTACGGCGGATATGGTGGAGACCTGCGAAAAGGCGGATGACGGCACCGTTCGCATCACCATGAAGAAGGCGGGGATGGCCTCGCTGTATGCGATGGTATTTCCCGTGTTGTGCGCCGATTCGACGCCGGATCAACTCAATGGCACAGGGCCGTATAAGTTGGCGTCCTCGTCCGAGGAGTCCGTAGAACTGACCGTCAATCCGAGCTGGTGGAAACAGGCGCCCTATATACAGACTATCCGCTGCCTTGCGCGTGAAAGCAACGATGTGGCGTTGGATTCCTATGAAGCCGGGCTGCTCAATCTGGTGCCTACCGCTACGGTATCCGCCGGGAAATATCGTGAGGAGGGCGTCACCAGCGTGCTCGACGTTATGACGCAGGATGCCGAAGTACTTCTCATTAACCATACCAATTCCATACTGCAGAATACCGACGTGCGAAAGGCCATCGCCTTCGCCATTAACCGCGGTTCTATCGTATCCAACGTATACATGAACAGGGCGGCCATCTGCGACGTGCCCGTACCGCCGGACTCCTTCCTGTACGACGCGACGACGAAGATATACGACTACGACGCTGTGAAAGCCGCGTCGCTGCTCGCCTCCGCCGGGTGGACGGATGAGGACGGCGACGGCGTGCTGGAGCAGGGAGGGCAAAAACTGCATTTGCGTCTGCTCGTCAACGAGAGCACCGAGAGTACATACCGCAAGAACGCCGCCGCGCTGATTGCGGCGCAGCTTATGAAGGCGGGCATCGAAACGGAAGTCGTCACAGCCAAGCTGAGCATTGGAGATGAAAACGGAGAATTTGAGCAAAAGCTCTCCTCCGGCGATTTTGACCTCGCCATGGCGGGGTTCAGTTTGGAGCTTAACGGCAATCTGGCCCCTTACCTTTCCTCGGGCGGTGCGCGCAATTATGGGAGAATACCCGGGGGCCAATGGGATGAACTGCTTTCCGCCGCAGCCTCCGCAGGCGATGAAAACGGCATGCGGCAGACTCAATCCGCGCTGCAACAGGTGTTTGTGCAGGAGCTGCCTTTCATAATGCTCTATTTCCGTATGAACAGCGTGGTATACAGCGCCGAAATACAGAATGTGTCGGAGGTGCGCAATACGGATGTGCTGCGCACGGTCAGCCGCTGGTATATGATGACGGATGGTCAATAGGCCCCCTGCGGTTTTGCCATCGGCGTGCGCATATGGTATACTTGAAAAGCTTTTAACGGAATGTTGCTGGAAGATAACGTTCGGAATACGGGGGTAACATGCTGGAACTTATCGTAGTGCTGCTGGTGATCGGGCTTGACCAACTGGTAAAGTACCTGACCCAGGTCAATTTGATGCCGTTGGGCACGTCGTATCCGCTTTGGGAGGGTGTCTTCCATATCACGAGCGCGCACAATACCGGCGCGGCTTTCAGCATGCTTGCGGGCGGCAGATGGTTTTTTGTAGCGATCGCCGCTATAGCGGGAATGGGCATCATACTGCTGTTGATCAAATATCGTTCGCGCATGCATTTGTTTATGCGCATTTGCCTCGCGCTGATATTGGCAGGCGCGTGGGGTAATATGATTGACCGCATATTGTTAGGGTATGTGCGGGATATGCTGGATTTCAGACTCGTGAATTTCGCGATATTCAACGTTGCGGACAGCGCGGTCAGCGTCGGTGCGGCGCTGCTTGCACTGGATATACTCTTTGGAAAAGGTAAACGGCTACTGGAGGACGCGGAAAAGAACGGCAAGCGGTCGGGACAGGAAGAAGCGCGCAGCGCCGATCTGGAACAGGAACAATCTGAGCGGGCGCTTTCGGCGCAGGAAACGATTGAAAAGCGGGAGGATATCCCGCCGGAGGATGTCGGCGCGGCACATGGAGATTCTTGAAGATAGCGATGAATTGACTTTTGAAGCGGACGACTCGGGCGAGCGGCTGGACGTCTTCTTAGCGCGCGTGAGCGGGGAGAGCCGCGCGCAGATACAGCGGCTCATAGGCGAGGGTGCTGTTCTGGTGGACGGACAGCCCCGCAAAGCGAATTACCGCATTGCACGGGGAGAATCCGTTTCGCTCCGCATAGATCCGCCGGAGGAACTGGGGGTTCAGCCGGAGGATATCCCGCTTCGCATCGTCTATCAGGATGCGGATATCTGCGTGGTGAATAAACCGCAGGGCATGGTCGTGCACCCCGCGCCGGGCAACGACACCGGCACCATGGTAAACGCGCTGTTATTCCATTTACAGGATCTTTCCGGTATCGGCGGCGTACTTCGCCCGGGCATCGTGCATCGTATTGACAAAATGACTTCCGGGCTGGTCGTGGTAGCGAAGAACGATATGGCGCATGCCTCGCTTGCCGCGCAGATCAAGGCGCATACCGCGCACAGACGATATCTTGCCATCGTGGAGGGCAATATCAGGGAGGAGTCCGGGGATGTGGACGCCCCCATAGGGCGGCATCCCATCGACCGCAAGCGTATGGCGGTGGTCAAAAATGGCCGCGAGGCCGTTACGCACTGGCGTGTGCTCGCACGTATGGGGCAGTTTACACTCATTGAAGCCGTACTTGGAACGGGGCGCACGCACCAGATACGCGTGCATATGGCGCACATCAAGCATCCTGTGGCGGGGGATACGGTGTATGGACCGGATACGCCCAAGCTGGGCCTTGCGGGGCAGGCGCTGCACGCATATCGCCTTCGTCTTGCACATCCGCGTACCGGAAAAGAAATGGAATTCTATGCGCCCCCGCCGCCGTATTTCCTTGCGGCACTCAAAAAGGCGGGGTATGACGGCGATGCGGTTTGGGAACGAGCGGACGGCCAAGCAGAGGACGGGTTGAAAGAAGTGGCTTGTGAAAAGGGCTGAATATTTTCTTCAACCGGCAAACGCGGCCAAATTCAGACAACAAAATTCATAAAGCCGCCATATATTCGATGGCGGCTTTGTGATATGATTTTTAGGAAATAAAAGCAAGGAGGGATATGCATGTACGAAAACGCCTACGACATCGTCGCTATGGGCATGCGATATTTCTTTTTGCTGCTGATACTTTATATTCTGATCCGGCTGGTACAGCACAGCGTGAGCGAATTCAGGGCAGTGCAGCAGATCAAGCAGCAGGTGCGAAGCGTTTCCCCAGGTTTTCTGGAAGTGCTGGAGCCTGAAGCGCTTCGCAAAGAAAAATATGTCCTGCGCCGGGATAACAGCCTGGGTCGCGCGAAGCGCTGTACGATCTCCGTGCAGCTCGCTTCGCTTGCGCCTGTACACGCTTTTTTTTACGAAAAGAAGGACGGCCTGTATGTGATGGATTATGGAAGCAGTGCAGGCGTGCTTCTAAACGGCGAGCGTATAGGCAAGCGCGAAGAGCTGTTATATACGGGCGATACCCTGCAGATGGGAGAACTCGTCATGAAGCTGCATCTCGCGGGTGAGGAGGAAGAGGATGCATAGATGGAAGCGCGTGAGCGCCGCGGGGCTGCTCACGCTGATCATCGTGTTCGAACTGAGTGCCTTTTCCCTGCTTGCCTTCCGCGATTCCAAACTTGATTTCGGCGCTTTCCTGTTTGGCGGCATACTGGTGGCGCTGCTGTTGTTCCAGTATATTACGCTTACCTCCATATTCCGGCATGTGGATCGATATTTACTTATTATCGCCAACATATTGGTCGCGCTGGGGCTTATTATCCAGTACCGCATCGATTCCGATATCGCCTACAAGCAAATCGTATGGTTTGGAGTCGGGATGCTCGCGATGGTGTTCTGCATACTCTTCATGCGATTTTCGAACTTCTTCCGCCGTATCAACTGGCTGTTGATGGCGGGGGGGATCGGCCTGCTTGCTGCGCTGTATGTGGTGGGCAATGAGCAGTACGGCGCAAAAAACTGGATTTCTATCGCGGGGCAAAGCTTTCAGCCTTCGGAATTCGTAAAGGTCGGCACCGTATTCATACTCGCGCACTGGCTGACCAACAGCCGGCAAATGCGCGGGCTATGGCCCCTGCTGATGTATGTGGCG
>JAEWWD010000252.1 GCA_023396535.1 Bacillota bacterium | reverse complement strand
GGGTAGAGCAGATCAAGAGCCTGCCCGAAGCGGGCATTGAATGCGACAAGCGATACCCCCTTCACCGTCCGCAGCCCCAGCATGACCGTCTCAAACGCTTCCTCCGCGACGGGGATGCGCGTAAGCTCCCGCACCGCGAGCGATAAGCCTACCGAGGCTTCGTAAGCGCCGAGGTCGGACGGATTGCTCCAGCGCGTCCAGCGCGGCGCATCGCTATCCCGTAAACGCCACGCGGAATGCGCAGCGGCGCCTATGCCGAGGTATTCTCCGTTGCGCCAGTAGTTCAGATTATGGCGGCATCGGAAACCCGGTCGCGCATAATTCGATATCTCGTAGCGCGCGTAGCCGCTTGCCTCCAAAAGTGCCAGCCCGGCATCCAGCATATCCGAGACCGTATCCTCATCGGGCACCGTTTCCCGTCCAAACTCCACGTCGTCAAAAAGCGGCGTGCCTTCCTCAAGTATGAGGCCGTAAGCGGAGACGTGTTCCGGCGAGAGTGCGACCACCTGTTTCAGCGTGTCAAGATATCCCGACTGCGTCTGGCCGGGCAGGCCCGCCATGACGTCCACATTGATGTTTTCAAATCCAGCCTTCCTCGCCTGCGTATATGCGGCAAGGAACTGTTCTTGCGTATGGATGCGCCCTATGCGGCGCAGCAGTCGGTCGTCCATGCTCTGCAGGCCCAGGGATAACCGGTTGATCCCGCCGTTTCGGTATTCATGCAGCTTATGCGCGTCCACAGTGCCGGGGTTGCATTCCATGCTGATTTCCGCGTCCGGCGCGATTTGAAAGCGTTGTCGCAACGCGCGCATCAACCCGTTCAGTTCGTCTCCCGTTAGCAGGGAGGGCGTGCCGCCGCCCAGAAACACCGTGTCGAACGCTCCCCATTCCTCATTTGCGAGCGTATCCATTTCCGCCGTCATGGCGCGCAAATAGGCTGCCATGCGGTCCTGTACTCCCGCATAGGACGGGAAATCGCAATAGCGGCATTTCAAAACGCAGAACGGTACGTGCAGGTATAGTCCAGGCATCCTTCACCTCACTGTAAAACGGATGTATTCTCCTATTTTATAGCACACATTTCCGTGAAAGAAAACCCGCCGGTTTTGTTTCCACTTTGTCACAATAGCGCAATGCGGGCATATTGACAAAGCATATGCGCAGTGCTATTTTATAAATAGCGTTTAGCACTCAATGGGTACGAGTGCTAACACCACGACAGAGACATACTAAGTTCAAGTCCGGCGTTAGCCAGATGTAAGGGATGACGCGAAGGAAAGGAGGCGGCCTATGGAGCTGGATCAAAGAAAGATGCGCATACTGCAGGCGATCATAGATGATTATATCCTGACGGCCGTTCCCGTGGGGTCGCGTACCATATCCAAACGGGCGGACTTCAACCTGTCCTCGGCTACCATACGCAACGAGATGAGCGATCTTGAGGAGTTGGGACTGTTGGAGCAGCCGCATACCTCGGCAGGCCGGATTCCGTCCAACAAGGCGTATCGGCTGTATGTCAACCAGATTATGCGGCGCGCGCAGTTGACCGAGCAGGAACGCAAAGCGATCCGCTCTTATTTTCATGCGCGCGCGGAGCAGGTAGAAGGTCTTGTCCGGCTGACGGCAAACGCGCTTTCGGATATCACGCGCTATACCGCCATGGTTTTGCCTCCGCAGTTGCATACGGTTCGTATCAAGCATATACAGATTGTGCAGCTTTCAAGCGAACGGGCACTGCTGGTGCTGGTGACGGATACCGGCTTCATACGCGACGTTATGCTCCGCATACCCGATGGTATGACGGCCTGCGACCTGGAACGCTTCTCTGCCCGGCTGAACGACGCGCTGCGCGATATGCGGCTTGATCAGGTCGCGGTAGAGGCTGTGCTGCATATCGGGGAGGAAACGGGTTCGCAGCGTTCATTTTTCCAAAGCGTAATGGAAGCCATCGAGCGGCAGGTGGACGTGAATCCGCATAAAATAGAGCTTTCAGGTACAACCAACATACTGAATTTTCCCGAATACAGCGATATGAACAAGGCCAAGGAATTCCTGACGGCCATTGAGGGCAAGGATACGCTGTATCAAATGCTTAAAAAGGCCGCCACTCTGGAATTTTCCATCACCATAGGCGAAGAAAACGAGCAGGAGCAGCTTCGGGATTGCAGCGTAGTGACGGCGACTTATCGCATCGGCAACGAGCCGATGGGGTCGTTTGGCATCATCGGCCCGACGCGTATGCATTACAGCCGCGTGCTTTCCATATTAGAATACATGCAGTTGAGCCTTTCGGAAGCTCTTGCCGGGCTTCTGGAGCAGGACCGACGCGAGTAGACCGGGAGGATAAATCGTATCATGGCAAAGAAAACTACCACTGAACTCAAAAACGATCCAGTACAGCAGCCTGCCCCTCCTGAGGAGGATATGATGAGCGAAGGGCAGGAGCAGGCCGAGGAAATCGTTCGGCTCACCAAGGCGGAGTTTGAAACAGCCCGCGCGCATATTGAGAACCTGCAAAAGGAAAAGGATGAGGCCATTGCGGTAGCGCAGCGGCTGCAGGCGGACTTCGACAACTATCGCAAGCGCAACGCGAATCTCAAGGCGGACAGCTACGAGGAAGGCATGCGCGACTGCGTACGCGCCCTGCTGCCCACGCTGGACTGCTTTGATCGCGCACTGGAGAACGTACAGGGCGTGGACCCGTGCTTTGCCGACGGAATCCGGCTGGTACAGCGCATGCTGCTCGACTCGCTCGGCAAGCTGGGCCTTCAGGAAGTTCCCGCCGACGGCGTGTTTGATCCCGAGCTGCACGAGGCCGTCATGAAGGAAGCGGCGGAGGGCAGAAATGCCGGAGATATTCTATCTGTGCTGCAGAAAGGGTATGAAGTCAAGGGGCGGATACTCCGCCACAGCATGGTAAAAATCGCCGAGTAAGCCCGGCATAGTACGTGCATGCGCAGCAATACTGCGGCATCATATATAAATCAGAAATAAGGATATGTTTATAGGAGGATACAAGCATGGGTAAAATCATAGGCATCGACTTGGGTACTACCAACTCCTGCGTTGCAGTGCTGGAGGGCGGTGAACCCGTCGTTATCCCCAATGCGGAAGGCGGCAGAACTACCCCGTCCGTAGTGGCTTTTAAGGACAATGAACGTATGGTGGGCCAGGTCGCAAAGCGTCAGGCCATCGCAAACCCGGATCGCACCATTTCTTCCATAAAGCGCGAGATGGGTACTTCGCATAAGGTGCATGTGGACGGCAAGGATTACACGCCGCAGGAAATATCGGCAATGATACTGCGTAAACTTAAGCAGGATGCGGAAGCGTATCTGGGTGGGACAATCACGCAGGCCGTCATTACCGTACCCGCGTACTTCAGCGACAGCCAGCGCCAGGCCACTAAAGACGCCGGGCGTATCGCCGGCCTTGAAGTGCTGCGCATCATCAACGAGCCCACGGCGGCTGCGCTCGCGTACGGCATGGATAAAGAGAACAACCAGAAAATACTCGTGTACGATCTGGGCGGCGGCACGTTCGACGTATCCATTCTGGAGATCGGCGACGGCGTGTTTGAGGTGCTCGCGACCAACGGCAACAACCGTCTGGGCGGCGACGATTTTGACCAGCGCGTCATGGATTATATCGCTGCCGAGTTCCGCAAGGATACCGGTATCGATCTCAAAAACGACCGTATGGCGCTGCAGAGGCTCAAGGAGGCCGCTGAAAAAGCCAAAATAGAGCTTTCCGGCATGTCGCAGACCAACATCAACCTGCCCTTCATCACCATGGACGCGACCGGCCCCAAGCATCTCGACATGACGCTCACCCGCGCCAAGTTCAATGAGATGACGGCGGACCTCGTAGACCAGACCAAGGAATGCGTATTCCGTGCCATGCGCGACGCCAACCTGACCAACGATAAAATCGATAAGGTCATACTCGTCGGCGGTTCCAGCCGTATCCCCGCCGTACAGGATATGGTCAAACTGGTTACCGGCAAGGATCCTTTCAAGGGCATCAACCCTGATGAATGCGTGGCGATCGGCGCGGCCATTCAGGCCGGCGTACTGGGCGGCGAGGTCAAGGATATTCTGCTGCTCGACGTTACTCCGCTTTCCTTGGGCATCGAAACGGTGGGCGGCGTATTTACCCGCCTGATCGACCGCAACACCACCATTCCGACCAAGAAGAGCCAGATATTCTCTACCGCGGCCGACGGCCAGACTTCCGTCGAAGTCCATGTGCTGCAGGGCGAGCGCGAGCTTGCACAATACAACAAGACTTTGGGCCGTTTCCAACTGGCGGGCATCGCACCCGCGCCGCGCGGCGTGCCGCAGATTGAGGTCACGTTCGACATCGACGCGAACGGCATCGTGCACGTATCCGCGAAGGATCTGGGCACCGGCCATGAGCAGAAGGTGACGATTACGGCCTCCACCAACCTGACCGAGGACGAGATCAAGCACGCCGTCAACGAGGCGGAGCGCTTTGCGGGCGAGGACAAAAAGCGCAAAGAAGAGGTGGAGACCCGCAACCATGCGGATCAGCTCGTATATACCACCGAAAAGACCATGAAGGAGCTCGGCGATAAGATCTCCTCCGATGATAAGCACAGGATCGAGAGCGCGCTCTCCGATCTGCGCAAGACGCTTGAGGGTACCGATATCGCTATGATCAAGACGGCAAGCGATAAGCTGACCGAGGTATCCTATGAGGTGTTCGGCAAGATCTATCAGCAGTCCGCGCAGCAGCAGGAACCGCAGGGCGGACCTGGGCCGCAGCAGCCGCATGACGATACCGTGGTGGATGCGGATTACGAGGTTGTGGACGACGACAAGAAATAATTGAAATCTCGACAAGGGGGCGGGTATGTCCCGCCCCTTTGAATGCTTATAACCATTCTGTGGGGATACGGGGATCGTTATTCCCCGCAGTGCGACAAATTCGGCCATGCATTCGCCGGATTATGGGAAAATGCCGCTCAAAGCGGCATTTTGGCCCGCAAAAAAACCACCGATTCAGAACAAGGGACTTTGTCGGTGGTATAGGGGGAGTGATATCCTTTGGCGAATAAACGCGATTATTATGAAATACTGGGCGTAAAAAAAGAAGCCGGCGAGGACGAGATCAAAAGCGCGTTTCGCAAGAAGGCGAAATCCTGCCATCCGGATCTTCATCCCGGCGATAAGGAAGCGGAAGCAAAATTCAAGGAACTGAATGAAGCGGCGGAAGTGCTTACGGATTCAAAAAAACGCGCGCAGTACGATCAGTTTGGCCATGCCGCTTTCGACCAAACCGCCGGGGGTGGCGGCGCATATGCGGGCGGCAATCCGTTTTCGGGTTTCGGCGGCTTTTCGGATATATTTGAGACGATGTTCGGGGGTGGGTTTTCGTCGGGAGCTCAGCGAAGCGGGCCTGTCCCCGGCAATAATCTGCGCTATACGCTGACCATATCGTTTGAAGACGCCGCGTTTGGCGTGAAACGTGAAATACTCGTGCCACGCGAGCAGAACTGCGACTCCTGCGGTGGCACCGGCGCCAAGCCCGGCACAAAACCGGAGCGTTGCACCGCCTGCAACGGCACCGGTCAGGTGCGTGTGCAGCAAAATACCATGCTTGGCTCCTTTACTTCCGTGCGGCCCTGCACGGTCTGCAACGGCACCGGGCAGGTCGTGAAAGAACCCTGCGCGGATTGCCACGGTTCGGGGCGTACCAAGAAGACGAGCCGTGTGGCCGTGAACATACCCGCCGGCATAGACGACGGGCAGACGCTTAATCTCGCGGGGGAAGGGGAGGCCGGTTATCGTGGCGGGGAAAACGGCGACCTGTATGTGACCATCCGCGTAAAGCCGCACAAGATATTCCGCCGCAGTGGATATGACCTGAACCTCGATATGAAGATTCCCTTTACGGTGGCGGCGCTGGGCGGCGAGATCAAGGTGCCGACTCTTACGGGCACTGTAAAATATATGGTTCCCGAGGGTACGGCGACAGGCACCATATTCCGCATGCGTGAACAGGGCATTCAGCGCCTGCGCAGCAAGGATAAGGGCGATCTGCTTGTGAAGGTGGAGGTGGATGTGCCCAAACACCTCAGCGAGCAGCAGAAAATGCTCCTGCGGGCATTTGGCGAGTCGCTTGGCGAGGCGACGCCCGAGCCAAAGAACAGCAAAAAGAGCATATTTAACATCGTAAAAGACGCGCTTAACAATGAATAAAGTGAACGAAGGCCGCGGGCAAAACCTGCGGCCTTTGTTATATAAGCACCTCCGGCTCAAACTGATTGATAAACACATGCTTCCTGCACGGAATGAGCAGATATCTCACTATATGCGAAATGACAGGACAGAAAAAGAGCCGTCTTGCGAACGGCTCCCAATTGCTGCTTCACACGAAAAGGGGTGTGGACAACTCTCATTTGCAATCTTAGTATAACAGAACTGCATATATGCTTCATCACAAAATCATTACATTTTTCTCAAGCTTTTCTGAGGAAAGTTTGAAGATGCAGTCGATTATTGCACTATTTACGTCAATTTTTCCAGCGCCCATGCCGCCGCGTGTCGTACGCCCGGCTGCGGATGATCGAGAAGACGCCGCAGCGCGGGGAGCAGCTCCGCTTTTCCGGAATGGGCCGCAAGAACCGCGGCTTGTGCAATTAGCCGTCCGCCGCCGCACATATTTTTTCCGACGAGGGGGCGGGCATGGGATTGTTCGCCTCGAAGCAG
>JAEWWD010000049.1 GCA_023396535.1 Bacillota bacterium | reverse complement strand
ATTCTAAGCTCGGCGAGCTTGCAAAGGGGCAGACCGTTGAGAAACTGGGCGTATCCGGCAACTGGACAAAAATCAGCTACAACGGCAAACCCGCCTATGTGAGCACCCAATACCTCAAGGACGTTCTTCCCTCTGAAACGGCGTCGGCTTCCTATGTACAGGCTACCGCGAACGTCAACGTGCGCAGCGGCCCCGGCACCAGCTACAGTAAGCTCGGGCAGCTCACGAAGGGACAGACGGTGCAAAAACTCGGTACATCCGGCTCCTGGACGAAGATCAGCTACAACGGCAAAACCGCTTATGTAAGCTCCCAGTACCTGAAAGCCATTGGTTCGTCCTCTTCCAGCTCCACCACAGCCGCAACCTATGTGGAAGCCACCGCAAACGTCAACGTGCGCAGTGGCCCAGGCACCAGCTATTCCAAGCTCGGACAGCTTTACAAGGGAACCATCGTACCCAAGCTCGGCACATCCGGCTCCTGGACAAAAATCATATACAACAGCCAGACGGCCTATGTAAGCTCCCAATATCTCAAGTCCAGCAGCTATACCGGCGACGCCGGCAGTACCAGTTCGGGCGGCACTTCGACATCCACCGGAGGCACATTCAACGACGCCGCTGCGGCGGAACTGATCTCCATCATCAACGGCTACCGGCAGAACGCGGGCATCGCGAAGCTGACCACCACCGCCGCGCTCAATAAAGCGGCCAAGATCCGCGTACAGGAGATCGTAAAGCAGTTCAGCCACACGCGGCCGGACGGCACCACCTGCTTCACGGTGGACCCCGATAACGTGCAGGGTGAAAACATCGCCAAGGGCTCCGGCCTGCCCACCGCGCAATCCGCGGCTGACGGCTTCATGAATTCCACCAGGCACAGGGAGAACGCCATGCGGACAACCTTCACAAAGACGGGAGCGGCCTGCCTCAAAGTGGGCGCCACCACCTATTGGGTACACCTGTTTGGGTATTAATCCCACGGTAAATAATCGCCATACAAAGGGGCTGTCTCAGATTTGAACTGAGACAGCCCTTTTAGCTAAATCGATAGAACAGTACGAAATCTTATTCCTTCGGCAGGTCAATGCCGATCAGCGCGCCGCCGGAGCCCGTCTGTACTTCGGGCAGCTTGCCGTCCCACTTGTTGATCATTTCATAATTGATGAGCTCGTTGCTCAGGGATTCGGAAAGCTTGCGGTTAGCCTCGGCCTGCGCATCGGCTTCCACGGTGATCTGTTTGGCACGCGCTTCCGCCGCGATCACGGCGGAATCGGCATCGGCCTGCGCGGCGATAACCTTCTGCTTTGCGGAGGCCTCGGCGATTACGACGGCCTGCTCCTGCTCGGTGCGGGTTTTAATGAGGTTCTGCTCGGCCACCTGCTTCTGCTCGATAGCGGCGATGTATTCATCCGAAAAGTCCCAGTCTATGACGTTGATATCCTCCACAATGATGCCGGACGTCTGGAGCTTGGCCTTCAGGTTATTGTCCAGCTCAACGGAAACCGCGCTGCGGTTGGCCACCAGCGTGCTTGCCGTATATTCGGCGACGACGGCCTTGAGCACCTCGTTCACGGCGGGTATGACCAGCACGCTTTCATACGCGCCGCCGATATTCTTATAAATGGAATGGCTCATGCCCTTATCCACCCGATAATTAATAGCCAGTACGGCGGAAACCGTCTGCAGATCCTTGGAGAACGCCTGCGTGGTAACTTCCAGCTTAACGATGCGGTTATCCATCAATATAACCTGCTGCGCAAAAGGAATTTTGAAATGCAACCCTTCCTGCAGTACAATGTCGCTCACGCTGCCCATCGTCACCACCACGCCCGAATGCCCGGCGGGGATCACGATAAAGCTGCCCAACGCGACGGAGGCAATCAATATGACGATTATGCTTGTCGAGACGATTTTTTTGACGGAGGTCGTGCCGTCCTTGTTTTTGAACATGTTTTTCCCATCCTTCCTTAGCTTATGAAGAATAAAACCCCTTGTAACAAGTATACCATAGTGCAGGACGGCATGGAGGCGCTATCTGGATTGTTGCAAAAAGTTCCCCGCAGGTTCACAGGCGCGCGTTGTCAGTGCAGCCCTCGGCTGCACATAAATCCTTGCAAAATACCCGAATGTACCATTCGGGTGCAGTTGGCAAATCATAAAAATCTGGTATACTGTATGGAGCATTGCGCGGTTTTTGGCGAAAAACGCTAAAAATCGCGGCCCCGTCCCCGGTCCCGAGGGCAAGGCGTTCCCTATTTAAGGAGCGGAAGGCGATGATCCTTCCGAAAGGACGAAACGGATGGAACGGATGGAAAAACGATCCTTCGTGCGCGGCGCGGCCGTATTGGCCGTAGCCGGACTGCTTGTTAAATTTATCGGCGCGGTATATCGCATCCCGCTCAACAACATTGTGGGCGTGGAGGGCATGCGCTATTACGATATCGTATACCGGTATTATACGTGGCTGCTCGTCATATCGTCGGCCGGTCTGCCGACCGCCATATCCAAGCTCGTATCCGAGCGCGTGACTTTGGGCGATTACCGCGGCGCCCGCGCGGTGTTTAAAACGGCGTTCCGGCTGCTGCTGCTCATAGGCTCGGCAACCACGCTGATCATGTTCCTCGGCGCGGATCTGCTGGCGAGCGTATCTTACCCGGCTGGCGCCACGGCGGAAATAGCCAAGCAGGCGCTGTCGTTTAGGGCGCTTTCGCCCGCACTGCTATTCGTATCCCTCATGTGCGCGTACCGCGGATATCTGCAGGGCATGCAGCGCATGGCGGGTACCGCATCCTCCCAGGTCATGGAGCAGTTGGGTAAGCTCGCCATAGGCTTTACGCTCGCTTTCAAAATGCTCGAACGCGGCCCTGAATACGCCGCCATGGGCGCGCTCATAGGCGTAAGCGCGTCGGAGCTTCTGGCGCTCCTCGTCATATGGGCTTTCTATCTGTTCCGCAGAAAAGAGCTCTATGCGCAGGCGGCGCGCGCGCCGCGCTCCAATAAAAAGCTGACGTTCGGCTCCATCAGCCGGCAAATACTCGCCATCGCCATCCCCGTCACAATTGGCGCGTCCGTCATGCCCCTTGCCGGCATCGTGGACAGCGCGCTTATCATACGCGTGCTGGAAAGCATCGGCTATTCTGTTGATAAAGCCGGCGAAGCGTATTCGTTGCTGTATTCTTTTGTCACACCCATCATCAACATGCCCGCGGTGCTGACCTCCGCGCTGGCCATGAGCCTTGTACCCGCCATTTCCTCGTTTATGGCGCAGAAGGATTATAAGCGCGTAAGGCAGGCCGCGCGCACCGGCATGAAGCTTGCGCTCATCATAGGCACGCCCTGCTGCGTAGGTTTATTCGTACTCGCCAAGCCCATACTCGGCATGTTGTTCGGCACGCTGAGCGAAACGCAGCTTACGGTTGCGGCGGGGCTGCTGCAGACGGCCTGCGTGGGCGTCATATTCCTTTCCCTCGTACAGACGCTTACCGGCGTCATACAGGGGTTGGGCAGGCCCAACGTACCCGTCGTCAACCTGCTGTTCGGCGGTATACTGAAGGTCATCACACTGCTTGTGCTCATGCACCAGCCCGAGATCAACATACAGGGCGCGGCGGTCTCCACGGTGGTATGCTACTCAGTGGCGGGTATACTCGATGTCATATACCTGGTGCGCAAAACCGACCTGAAGCTCAACCTCTACGACGTATTCGGCAAACCCGTACTCTCTTCCGCCGTGATGGGCGTATTGGTGCACGTGCTGTATGGCGTACTGGACGGCCGGATCAGCCATGCGGCGGCTACGCTCGTATCCGTGGCGGGGGGCGTGGCGCTCTATCTGGCGGCGGCGATAGGGCTTAGAATGTTCAGCCCTGAGGACCTGACGTTCATCCCCGGCGGCGCCAAACTTAAGCGGATTCTCGGCGGACGCTGACGCTTGTCAAAAAGTGTCTCCGACACTTTTTTGAGATTCACAGGAGCGGCCTGTACCTTCGGTACGGCCGGCCGCTCCTGATAGGAAAGCTTTGCCCGGCAAGGCTTTCCGCGAGCGGCGTACATGCCGCCGCTCGCGAATGAAGCTTCCGAAAAGCTGTTTACACAAGGAAAGGAACGCTTATGTCCACACTGACCATAGCGGCGCTGTCTACGCCACTGACTATTTCGGTCGCGGCGCTTGAGCGCTGTAAAAACGCAAAAACGCTGTATGTGCAGACAAAACGCACGCCCTGCGTACTGCCGCTGACACATGCGAACCTCCGCTTTTCTTCCATGGATGACCTGTACGAAAGCGCGGAGGATTTCGACGCCCTCAACGCCGCTATCGCGGACAGGCTCCTTGCCGCCTGCAAAACGGGCGACGCGGTGTACGCCGTGCCGGGCAGCGGCAATGGCGAGGCGTTAGGGCGGCTGGCGCTGCGTGCAAAAGAAACCGGCGTGGCGGTAGATATCCTTACGGGAGCGGGCTTTGCGCAGGCCGCCATGGCTGCTGCAGGCCAGACGGGCGACCGGCTGGTGGTCGCCGCGGCCAATTCGTTGCCCGAGACGCTCAATCCCTTTATGCCGCTGGCCGTCGAGGAGCTCGATACCCGCATCTGCGCGGGCGAGGTCAAGCTCGCCCTTTTGGAATATTATCCGGACGAGCACCCCGTGCGCCTGTGCGTCATGGGGGAGGACGGCGCGTATGCAATGCGGGAGCTTCAGCTTCTGGAGCTGGACAGGCAGGACGGCTATGCCGCAACCACCGTACTGTTTGTGCCTCCGGCGGAGCTTATGCAGCTTTCCCGGTTCGGATACGGGGAATTGGAACGCGTCATGCACCGCCTGCGTGCGCCGGGCGGCTGCCCGTGGGACAGGGAGCAGACGCATGAAAGCCTCAGAAAGACCATGATTGAAGAATGCTACGAGACCATCGATGCTATAGACCGTAAAGACGACGCCGGGCTGTGCGAGGAGCTGGGCGACGTGCTGCTGCAATGCGCGTTCCATGCGGAGATCGCGCGGGAGCAGGGGCGATTTTGCGGCCGGGATGTAACGACGGGCATCGTGCAGAAGCTCATCTACCGCCATCCGCACATATTCGGGACAAGCCGGGCGGATACGGCGGAAGCCGTCGTCGTCAAGTGGGAGCAGCTAAAAAAGGCTGAAAAGCACTTCGATACGCAGTCCGACGTTCTCAGGGCCGTACCGAAGACGCTTCCCGCGCTCATGCGCGCATATAAGCTGCAAAAGAAGGCGGCGCAGGTGGGTTTTGATTGGGAGAACGCGGAACAGGCGTTTCCTAAGCTCGCGGAGGAAACGGAAGAGCTCAGCCGCGCTATGCGCGGAGACGGCGATATAGCAGAGGAAGTGGGAGATCTTCTGTTTGCCGCCGTCAATGTAGCCAGGCTTTTGCACCTTGAGCCGGAGCAGGTCCTGTCGGATGCCTGCGAAAAATTTACGGCGCGTTTCTGCGCCATGGAGGAATTGGCGCTTGCAAACGGTCGTTCGCTTGAAACCATGACGCTTTTGGAACAGGATGAATTATGGAAAACCGTTAAAAACGCCGGAATCAGGCAAAAATAAGCAGGGAAAGGACTTGTATCCGGCCCGAAAGACTGGTAAAATGATTTCGGCGTAATGCCGGAATAAACAGAGGATACGATATCAATTAAGGAGGATATTCCATTTATGAACAAAACCGATTTGATCGCAGCCGTCGCGCAGAAGAGCGAACTTTCCAAGAAGGACGCCGAGAAGGCGCTCAACGCGTTTGTGTCCACCGTTACCGAATCCCTCAAGGCCGGTGAGAAGGTGCAGATGGTTGGCTTCGGCGTATTCGAAGTGAAGAGCCGCGAGGCGCGCAAGGGTCACAACCCCATGACCGGTGCGGAAATCGATATCCCCGCCTCCAAGGCCCCCTCCTTTAAGGCGGGCAAAGCCTTCAAGGATGCCTTGAACTAAGCAGCATATTCACATGGACCGCATCGAAAGGTGCGGTCCGTTTTATTGTCGCAAAAGCTGTATGCAGCTTTTGCGAAGCCGCTGCGGCGGGTTTCTCCGCAAATGCCTGCGCCCGTGAGGGCGCGGCCGGCATTTGTGCAAGGTGCATTTGCGACGCGCATGTCGTCGCAGATGACGATTATGGCACCGGACATCGCTCTCTGCGCCAATTCACGCATAATACCGCTGGTGCAACGGAACACTCCGGTAACGCTAAAAACCCGAAAAAGCGGCAGTTGCCGCTTTTTCGGGTTTTGGCGCTTATGTCTTTCGTCTGCTTATTTGTTGCAGGCGTAGAGACCGCTATTCTGCAACGCGTTCAGTATGTCGGACGCGGATTTGCCGTTGCAGGAACTGGAACCGGACTGCTGACTACGGACCTGGTCAAGCGCCTTCTGGGCGGCTGCCTGGATGTCCTGGCTGCCCGTGGGGCAGGAGGAGGAACCGGACTTCTGGCTGAGAGCCTGGTCAAGCGCCTTCTGAGCGGCTGCCTGAATGTCCGAGCTGTTTGTGGGGCAGGAGGAGGAACCGGACTTCTGACTGCGGGCCTGGTCAAGCGCCTTCTGAGCGGCTGCCTGAATATCCGAGCTATTTGTGGGGCAAGTGCTTGCGCCCTTCACGGAGCTCGTCGGGCAGGAACTGCCGGTCGGGCAGGAGCTGGTCGGGCAGGTGCTGCCAGTCGGGCAAGTGCTGGTGGGACAGGAACCTGTCGTGCAGGTGCCGGTCGTGCAAGAGGACTTATCGGCCGCGTAGTTGCTGATGGCGTCCTTGACGCTGTTCAGCACGGCTTCGTTCTTGCTGTCGCTAACAGGCGCCACCGCGGCAGCCACCTTGGTATCGTCAGCCTGTGCAGGAACGCACTGATTCTTTGCGCAGCTCGACGGGGTGCAGCCGGAAGTGGCGCAATCCGCGGCGTCGCAGCCGTTTGCGGAGCAGTCGGCCTCGGTGCAGGCGGTATCCTTTG
>JAEWWD010000303.1 GCA_023396535.1 Bacillota bacterium | reverse complement strand
CGCTCCCCGCCTGCGGTTATAGGGGGCTGGTCGTGGAAGCCTTCGGCCTGGGCGGCGTGCACAGCATACGGCGCGATCATACCGAGGCGCTCGCCCGCCTGCTGCGCGGCGGCATGCCCGTGGTGCTCTCCTCCCAATGCCTGTATGAGCATAGCTCCGCCACGGTTTACGAGGTCAGCAGGCCCTTACGAAACGCCGGCATACTCTCCGCCGAGGATATGACCACCGAGGCCGCCGTCACCAAGCTCATGTGGGCGCTCGGGCAGATGGCGGATATAGAGGGCGTGCGGGCTATCATGGCAAAGAACCTGTGCGGAGAAATTTCGAGCCGCGCGCAGGATTGAAACCAAAATCGTACGCGAAAACGCCGCAGATCTGCGGCGTTTACTTATTTCGAAAGGTTCAGTAACCAGCGTCAATTCCCCTGCCCGACGCTTTTCGCCTTTACGCCGACCTTTTCCTTATCCAGCAGGCTTACGCCGATATACACCACGGCGCAGACCGCCAGCATGAAGAAGCCCACGTTGAAGAATATACCGGCCAGCGCGGGGACCACGTTCCAGAGTATGATGGCCGCAATGGAAGCCACAACGGTCCACAATCCCGCCCGCTTTCCGGTAAAGTTCGGGAACAACATGCCGCCCACCACGATAAACGCGGTACCGATGGCCAGCGACAGCGCCTTTTGCATGGCGCCCAGTATGGTACCCATCTGCGTGGCGACAAGATAGGTGATCACGCTGCCGATCACCACAATGGCCTTGTTAACGAGAGCCTTGCGGTTTTCGGGGATTTTAACGCCCGGAATTTTATAGAGAATATCCGAACTGATGGTGGTGGACAAACCGATGATCATGGAACAGCCGGTGCCCATATCCGCCGCCCACAGGCCGGACAGGGTGATACCGGCCAGCACCGGCGGTATGGCCATCAATATCATGGGCAGGGCTACCGAAGCCTGCGCGTCAGGGAGCAGCGCCTTGCTCGCCACGCCCAGCAGCGCGCAGATAAAGCCCACAGGTACCATCAGAACAGCGCCCAGTATAAAGCCGTTGCGCGCGGATTTTTCATCCTTTCCGGTCAGGCCTATCTGCACGACGCCCTGTATCGAATTGGTATTGCCCAGCATTACCACGATCCAGCTCAGTATACCCAGCCAGCCCATTCCCGCTGTAAAGCTCATATAGGGGACATCCGGCTCGGCGGCGATGAGCATTTGTATACCCTCCCAGCCGCCCTGTCTGGTCAGCACCAGAATAGACGCCACGATAACCCCCACATAGATGAGCGCCAGATTGAGCACATTGGTCAGGGAAACGCTCCCCATGCCGCCTACCACGGCGACCAGCATGAATATGACGAACGAAAAGAACGTTCCGCTTTGCACGGTAAAAATATCCGGAAGCAGAGAGGCCAGTATGGAGCCGCCCGCCTTGTACTGCAGCGCGATGATGCCGGACTGTATGATGCACATGGCGACGACCATTGCAAAGCTGGCCGACTTGCCGTACAGATTCCCCACCAGGCCGCTGATCGTGTCGCGGCCGCTGCGCCGCAGGTAGCGCACCGCCAGGAAAGAGGAAACCACAGCCCCGATAGCCCAGGCGGTGTCGTACCACCCGGCTGAAAGGCCGACCTTAAACGCGTTCTCGGCAATGCCGATGGTGGAAGCGCCGCCGATGGCCAATCCCGCAATGCTGGCCGCCACCACGAATGTTCCGTTTTTCCCGCGATAGGTGAGGAAGGCTTCACTGTCCTTCTTCTGTCTTTGCGAAACATAAATACTGATGGCAAACAGCAGAACCACATACAGGCAAACGATCAGCAACGGTATATTCATATACAAGTCCTCTCATTATGTATTTGTTTGTAAAGTCAAACATCGCCGCACAGGCGCGCATATCTCCGCTCAAGCTGGGGCATAACGCTCCCCCCATAAGGAATGACATAAACCTCTTTGCCGGAAAAATCCACCTGAGAGAGCAAATCCTCCATCCGGGTAAACGCTTGGATCCCCATTGCCCGCACTTCCTCAGGATCGATTTCCCCCAACAGCAGTGTACGCGCTTTTCGGATGGTCTCGCATGCGGCATAGAAGATGTAGCCGCCGATGGTAAAGTCCTTCCTGAGCGCCTCGTCCAATACGCCCTGCTTCAGAGGGACGTTCCAGTCGAAGAAGTCCTTTGCGCCGCCGCCCTCCCGGCACTCGGCCAATAGGATCAGGGCGCCGCCCTTCTTCACCGCCTGCGCCGCGTTGAAGAGAGTCTTGGTGGACTGGTACAGATTGATGTCCTTCGGAAACCCGCCGCAGCTTGCGATGACCACGTCCGCCTCCCGCTGGATGGGCAGGCCGTAGCTTTTCTGCACATACCGGCAGCTTTCCCGCCAGGCCTGGTCGAAGTCCCCGCAGAACAGCCCGCTGTGGCGGGAAGCGGAATTGACCACGATGCTGATGCCGAATGCCACCGGCACCAGTCCGGCTGCCTCCTCCATATCCTCATGGATGGGGTTTTCGGTAAGTATCCCCGCGCCTATGCGGGGGTCGCTTCTGGGATTCCTGGGGTCAAGCGCTCGTTCATGATTCAGCTTGATGGTATTTCGGCCGACTACGCCGGGTACAATGCTTTTGCGCCCGCCGCCGTAACCCGCCATGATGTGATGCACCGTTCCGCTGATGCAGATTACTTTTCGTCCGATTACAAGGGGATTGACCCAAACCTCGGTACCCAGGGGGGTTGTGCCCGCTAACACCAGGTCCTCGGCGTCACAGTCGTGGTCGACCAGCCGGGCCACATGCGCATAGGTATAGTCCCCCGTCAGCTTCCGCATCTCCTCGGGGCTGTTTTTCCGGTGCGTACCCAGCGCCACCAGCACGGCCATGTTTTCAAATGGCATTCCCACATCCTCATGAAGATACCGGACCAGCAGGGAACACAATACGTCCTGCCGCATCCAGAACCGGGTCATGTCGCTGATGACGATGGTTACCTGATCATTTCTGTCCACAATTTCATGAAGCGGGTCGCTGCCAATGGTCCCCTCTGAAACACAGTGAAGAAACTCTCCCTCAATGTCGTCAATCTCGCGCATGGGGTTTTCGTAAAGATAAGTGACGCCGCTGGCTCCATCCACCGCAAACGAAATTACCTGTTCCCCATATTTGAGTCTGATCTCTTCTTTTGCTATTGTTGATCCCTCCTAACGCCGCAGAGCGGAAAATGCAACAGAAAGGGCATCCGTCCAAAAAGGACGGATGCCCGTGTTACCACCTTACTTCACGCCTCCCCTATGCGGAAGACGCCTCTTTCCGTTAACGCCTGCATACGCTGCCGTTTCCGGCAGAAACTCCACGCCCGAAATTCACTTCACGCGGCCCGAAGTCTTTCACCAGCCGACTTCTCTCTGTATCTGTCGCTCACGTGACGCTACTGGCTGCGCTTCTTCGCCTATAATATATAATATATACGCAACATATTGCAGTATAGTGTATAAAAATACGGCTGTCAAGAAGTTTCACCGCCCAGCGCCGCCGCTTCGCCTGTCTATCTGCACGGCAAGTACTTTCCTCCAATTCACTAATTTGGGGTTTTCTTCAATAATATATACAAATAAAAACCGGCCCACATTCAGTGCGGGGCCGGCTTATTCAAAATGCCGGTTTTACAAAATTCACGTGGCGATTCCTGTGCTTGGACGTGACGCTATTCCCAGTCTATCGCGCCCGTTTCCTCCAGATATTCCTCGTTGTAGTCAAGATAATCGTCCGTCAGCCGCATCATGTACATGCGATACGCGGGGTAAGCTTCGGCCATGCCGTTAAAGAGCGCCTCCTCAGCGGCGTCGTCGTCATAAGGCTCGCCCGCATCCACGCCTGTCTTATGCATAAAGGTCTCGTCCAGCTCCATAAGCTTGTCGAGCATCGTCTCCAGCACGCCCTCGGGCAGGAAATCATAATCTCCCTGCTCTTTCAGTCGCCTGAGCAAATATGCGCGAGCGTCTTCCATATGCATAACCTCCGTTGCTTTGCTAAAACCTAGTATACATCAGCGCGCGCGCGCTTAACAGATGCTTTCGCGGATTTTGTTTTACGCCCGCGTGAGCACCGTCCGCGAAGCAGATGAAACCGGCATATGTCAGCTATTTTTTGTAAAGGCTATAACCAATGTGAATAGGGGGATAAATTTTTATCAAGTAAGTAGTCTGGTACTTGTATTCTGCGATAACGGAGGAGTATAATGACTGAAATCGCCTTCAGGGGGGTGAAACGAGCGTGATTGGATTAGCCATAGGCATACTGTGCGGTTTGTTGGATCTTCTTTTGCTCTATCGCCTGATGTCCGCAGTACAAAAAGGCGAGGCGCTTAAAACGATAATTTATCTGTTCCTGAAACTGTTGGTTATCGCTTGCGCGTTCGTCCCCACCATACTATTCTTCCGCCAGGATCTCCTGTGGTGCGGGGTTGGAATTTCGGCGTCGCTCATCGTCGGCGCGCTGGTCTTCAACATTCGCAGCCAGGGGCTCAAAAAAGGAGGCAAAAAGACCTGATGCACACGCCTTCCGTATTCCAGTTTGCAGCTATGGGCGCTACGCTGATATTAGCCGCCATCGCGCTGCGGGCGCGGTTTAGAATTCCCCTGCCCGCACAAGGCGCAAACGGGGATGAGTATCTTGCCGCCAAACAAAAGCGCAGCCGCTACGCGACGCTTGGGTTACTATGCCTGCTGCTGTGCGCGAGCATCGCGCTCAGGGCTTTCGAAGGCGAACCGTCCGGCACGGCCAACGCCGTTCGCGTAAACATACTCGGCCTGTCCGTGGCTTCCTCCGTCGTGACGGCGTGGGCCATCATAGGCGCGCTCGTACTGCTTGCGGCGCTGGCGCGTATATTCGTTATCCCCCATTTTAAGGAAGCGCCGAAAGGCGTACAGACGGTGCTCGAAGCGTCGGTCACCGCGACGGGAAAAGTCGCCGGCACCGGCCGCCGTTTTTCGAATTTCTTCAAGCGGCATAGGCGCTTTTTCAGCCGCGCGCTGATCGTTATTTTGATATGGGTCGCGTTGGGCCTGTTGCTGGGCATGGTCCGTTCCCCGCAAGAGGAGCTTCACGTCAGCATCAGCCCCGCGCGCGTGGATATACTGGGATATTCCGTCAGCAGTACGGTGCTGATGGCCTGGATCGTAATCGCGGCGCTGGCCGTGGCCGCGGCAATTCTGCGATTTACCGTGATTCCCCGCTTTAAGGAAACGCCCAAGGGGATGCAGAATGTGCTGGAGCTCATGGTGGACGAGGTATCCAAATTCACAAGCAGCCGGTTCGGGCACGAAAACGAGAAGCTGGCGGCTTATTTCTTCGCGCTGGCGGCGCTGTTCATAGGCTCCGCCGTGATAGAGCTGTTCGGCGTGCGGCCGCCGGATACGGACCTTACCATGACGCTCTCCTACGCCCTGATTACATTTGTCATGATCAACTACTATGGCATCCGCAAAAGGGGTCTGCGCGGCCGGCTTAAAAGCTTTACGGAGCCCAACGCCATCGTAACGCCGTTCAAGGTGCTTTCGGATTTCGCCATCCCCATATCGCTGGCCTGCCGACTGTTCGGCAACATGCTGGGCGGCATGGTCGTAGTGGACCTGATATACCTCGCGCTGGGTTCGTTCTCGGTGGGGATACCGGCGGTGCTGGGCCTGTATTTCAACGCCTTCCACCCACTGATACAGTTTTTCATATTTATCAATCTGTCTCTGACCTTTATCGGCGAGGCGGCGGAATAAAGCACAGTATAATAAGCGGAAGCATTTGCAGGAGGATAAACATATGACATCGGATATCGGTATGATCGCAATCGGCGCTGGTCTCGCGGTGCTCACGGGTCTGGGCGCTGGCCTGGGCATGGGTATTGCCACAGGCAAAGCGGTGGAGGCGGTGGCAAGGCAGCCCGAAGCCAACGGCAAAATCAACGCGCTGTTGCTCTTGGGTCTTGCACTAACGGAATCGACGGCAATTTACGGTTTCGTTACCGCGCTCATCATGATATTCACCATGGTCAAATAACGGAAGAACAGGAGGGAGTATGGAGTTCCATCTGATCGATTTTGTATATCACATACTCAACATCCTCGTGTTGTTCCTGCTGCTGCGCCTTTTCCTTTACAAGCCTGTGAGCAAGTTTATGGCCGCGCGCGAAGCGAAGTTCGCTTCCGAGCGCGAGACCATCAACACCAGCCAGCAGGAGACGTCGGCGCTCAAGGCCCAATACGAGACCTCTCTGGCGGACGCCCGCCACAACGCCGACCAATTGGTCGACGAAAAGCTAAAGGCGGTCGAGCAGGAGGTTGAGGAAATACGCAACAAGGCCAGGCAGGACGCGCGGCGGATTCTAGAAGAAGCGCATACCCAGACGGTGGCCGAGCGCGACGAAATGCTCAGTGAGCTGCGCGATCAGACCGCGGCGCTCGCCGTGGAGCTGGCTGCGCATATACTCGAGCGCGAGGTAAGCGCAGCGGACAACCAGCGTATCATCGACGACTTCTTCCGGAAGGTGGGGTGACGATGGCGCTCAAAGGAAAATTATATGTAGCGGGGCCGTTCGGCGAGGAACAGCTTGGCTCCCTGAAGGCGCGCTTTAAAAGCCTGCTGGGGGACGAGATCAGTTTCGACGTCGAGCGCGACGAGCGCCTCATCGGCGGTTTCCTCGCATTCGTGGACGGTAAGGTATATGATGCGAGCATGTCCTCCCGCATGAAGGGTGTGCTGCACTACCTTACAGGAAGTGAGTAAGCAATGAACGAAACCGCAAAGCAGATAGGTGCGGCCCTGAAACAGCGGCTCGATGCCTATCAGTTGGAGCCCGTCGTATACGATTACGGCACGGTGCTCTCGGCGGGCGACGGCGTTGTGAAGGTCAGCGGCCTCAGCCGCAGCAGGTACGGCGAGCTCATCGCGTTCGACAACGACGTATACGGCATGGCCCTGGATCTTGAGATCGGCGGCGTGGGCGTGGTTCTCTTGAATGGCTCGGATAACGTACACACGGGCGAAATCGCGCGCGGAACCGGCAAAGTCGTGGAAGTGCCTGTTGGCAGTAAACTTCTTGGCCGCGTAGTCGATCCTCTGGGCATGCCGCTCGACGGCAAGCCGCTTAACGCTACAGAATTTCGGGCTGTTGAGCAGACTGCGCCCAGCATTATCGACCGGCAAAGCGTTAACGAGCCGCTTTCCACGGGGCTTCTTGCCATCGACAGCATGATCCCCATAGGCCGCGGCCAGCGTGAGCTGATCATAGGCGACCGCCAGACGGGTAAATCCACCATCGCTCTGGACACCATACTCAACCAGCGCGGCAAGAACGTACTCTGCGTGTATGTGTCCATCGGGCAGAAGGTATCCTCCGTCGCGCAGTTACAGGAAACGCTGCGCAAAACCGGCGCCATGGAATATACCTGCGTCGTGGCCGCTACGGCCAGCGACGGCGCGGCTATGCAGTATATCGCGCCCTACGCGGGCTGCGCGATCGCGGAATATTTCATGCGCCAGGGCAAGGATACCCTGATTATCTACGACGATCTCAGCAAGCACGCCGTGGCCTATCGCGCCATGTCGCTGCTTCTGCGGCGTCCGCCGGGACGCGAAGCGTACCCCGGCGACGTATTCTACCTGCACAGCCGCCTTCTCGAACGTGCGGCGCACCTGAAGGATGAGCTGGGCGGCGGTTCCATGACGGCGCTGCCCATCGTGGAGACTATGGCGAGCGATATCTCCGCCTACATCCCCACCAACGTTATTTCCATTACGGACGGGCAGATCTACCTCGAAACGGAACTGTTCCACTCGGGCGTGCGGCCCGCCGTCAACGTCGGCCTCTCGGTTTCCCGCGTGGGCCGCGCGGCGCAGAAAAAAGCCATGCGCAAGGTATCGGGCAAGCTGCGCCTGACGCTTGCGCAATACCGCGAGCTGCAGGTGTTTGCGCAG
>JAEWWD010000039.1 GCA_023396535.1 Bacillota bacterium | reverse complement strand
TTTTTTATTATAAAGTGGGAGGGCTCCGCCCCCCACTCCCCCTGGGCACGTTGGTTCTCCTCCCGCTAGGTACATATCTGAGGCAAGAGAAGCTCAAGCCTGCATTACCCCACGTCATGACGGCGCTTAAAATTTCCCTTCGGTAACGCCCTTGGCGTTACCGAGTTGGGTTCCAAGGGCTGTTACAGCCCTTGGCGGTGGCTTGGAGGCAGAGCCTCCAACGTCTTCCCCTCCAGCAACGCCAGGGTATTCGCGAACACTTCGCGGACGGCCCTGCCCGCGGGGCAATCGGCATCCGCGACGGTGCGGGCGCAGTTGACGGCGCGGACGGCCTGTGGGTCAAAAGGGATTTTGCCGGTAAAAGCCACGCCGTTCGCCTTGCAAAATGCCTCTATGCGCCCTGCGTTCTCGCGGTGCGCATCGTACTTGTTAACGCACACGGCGGCCTTTGTGTGGAATATCCCCGCCGTTTTGAGGATACGCTCCATATCGCTGATGCCGGAAAGGGAGGGCTCCGCCACGATCAGCACCATATCCGCCCCGCTCATGGAGGCGATGACCGGGCAGCCGATGCCCGGCGAACCGTCGATAATCGCGAGTTCCGCGTCTTTGGGCGCGGCGGACGCGAGCTGTTTTTTGACCTCCGTCACCAGCTTGCCCGAGGTTCCGCTGCCCATATTAAGCTGTGCGGTGGAAAACGCCGTACTTTCGTCCGCGTAGAGCATCAGCTCGCCCGCTACGGCGGGCTTCATAGAGACAGCCCCCGCGGGGCAGACCGCCGCGCACACGCCGCAGCCCTCACAGGCATACGGGTCAACGCGGCAAAACCCGTCGTCCATACGGATCGCGTCAAACCGGCAATACCGCACGCACAGTCCGCACCCGGCGCAGATGGTTTCGTCGATTTCCGCCTTATCCATGCCGAAATACTCCGTCCGTTGGGGGGCGGTATCGCGCCGCATGACGAGGTGCAGGTTGGGCGCGTCCACATCGCAGTCGGCGTAGGCTTTGGCTTGAGCAAGCCGTATGAACGCACAGGCCACCGTGGTTTTGCCCGTCCCGCCCTTGCCGCTGAGTATGAGCAGCCGCTTCACAATCGCACCTCCCCCAGTACGGTTTGCAATATGCCGGAGAAGAGTTCCGCGTATTCGTGTTTTTCCCGCGCGGCGATAATCCCTTCGGCGCTGAGCCTGCCCAGCACATTGTCAAACGGTATCCTGCCGACGACGGGAACGCCGTGGGCCTGAGAGAACGCTTCGGAGGGGTTCTCCCCGCCGTCGATGCATTTGTTAAGCACCACGCCGCAGGGCTTGTGGAACAGCGTAACAAGCTCGTAGACCATATTGAGGTTGTGCGCGCCGAACACGGTGGGCTCCGCGACGAGCACGCAATAATCCGCGTCGCGTATGCTTTCCATCACGATGCAGGCGCTGCCCGGCGGACAGTCGATGAATACGGGAACCCCGTTCTCCCGGGCGCTGTCGTCCAGCAATCGCTTGATAATGGGGATGCCGGAGGCCTCGCCCGTATCGAGTATGCCGGTGCGCACCGTCACGCCTTCGGATACGCCCGTTTGCATGGCGCCAATGCGCTTTTCCCGCTCGGATATGGCGTGCGCGGGGCACAATAGCGCGCAGCCGCCGCAGGAGTGGCACACGTCCGCAAACACATACGGCCGTTCCTGTATAAAGGCCAGCGCGTGGAATTTGCAGAACTCCACGCATCTGCGGCAACCGGTGCAGGTGTTCGCGTCCACAGCGGGGAGTTTGACGGGGATCTCCTCCTCCCGCACGTCGGCGGGCTTGAAAAACAGATGGCCGTTGGGCTCTTCCACGTCGCAGTCGATATAGGCGGCCCGCCCCGCGACGGCGGCCAGATTCACGGATACGAGTGTTTTCCCCGTGCCGCCCTTGCCGCTGAGCACGGCAATCCTTACGCCACCGTCAGCGCGCATGTCCGTGAAAGCCGGGGTGGAACTCCGTCAGGGGATCAAGCCGCCCATCGGCGAACGCGCCGATGTTTTCCTGCGCCGTACCGGGGATGGTTTTATAAACCTGCACCCCTGCCTGTTGCAGCACTTCCTGCGCGTTTTCGCCGCAGCGAGGGGTCAGCAATACCGCCGCGCCCGCGTCGACCAGTATCTGCGCGGCTTTGACGCCCGCGCCGCCCTGGCTTTGCGCCGCGGCGTTTTCAAGAAACAGGGGCTCTTTGGTCTGTTCGTCGTAAAACAGGTAGTACGGCGTCCGCCCGAACGACGGGCAGACCCCCGACGTTATGCTCCGCTCGTCCACAGGTATCGCAATTTTCATATGAATGACCTCATTGTTTATTCTGAAACAGCGGGATTCTTTTACAGGGGTTTCACCCCTGCACCCTACCATTATTGGATCATCCGAGGCGGGAGACGCCTCGAATGCTAGGCCTGCGGGGCCCTTGGCGGGGGACGCCTTCGGGCACTAGGCTGCGGCCGTCGCAAGGGAGCGTGAAGAAGCGGCAACTGCCGCAATGAACGCGACCATTGCGAACTGTGGGCACCAGAGCCCTCAGGCGTACCTTATTCGTCGAAAGTGCTTTAGCACTTTTGCGACATCTAGAGCGTATCCAACCGCTTGTCGATATCGTTCAGCCTATCCTCCAAAACAGCCTTCTGTAATTTGAGCGCCTGCTTCTGCGTTTCGGGGGATATCTCCTGGGCAGGAATGTCCCGTCCGCCTCTGCGGCCGCAGCCGCAGCCAAACCCAAGGCCCGCGCCGGCGGCAAGCCTGCCGGCGTACGCGCCCGTACAAAACCCCAGGCCCCGCCCCGTCGCCGCGCCGCGGCCCATGGGGCCCGTTCCGTCTCTTCCAGGCATTGTGATCACCTCCTTGGTTTATGACATATGCCGTTTACGAGCTTTATTATACCCGATAATTGACATATGTCAATAATTAGTTGCGAATTTTTCAGATGCGGCGCGGGAATACTGCCTTACGAGGGCCCGTTCGGCATTGACGGGAAAATTTTGCGGAATTTTTTCTATTTTTCGGCAAAACTTTTGGTGTAAGTATCGGCAATCTGTGGTATGCTTGGATTGCCGGCAATGAATGCCTGGTAAAAATGGAGGTAAAAGAATTTGGCTGACAAAATGCTTACTTGCAGGGACTGCGGAGCAAACTTCGTGTTCACAGAGAGTGAACAAAACTTCTATGCGGAAAAGGGCTTTACCAACGAGCCTCAGCGTTGCCCGCAATGCAGGGCTGCAAGGAAGAACCAGCAGCGCGGCGGCGGCGGCGGCAGGGGCGGCAATTCCGATCGTGAGATGTACCCCGCCATATGCGCGCGTTGCGGCAAGGAAACGATGGTTCCCTTCCGGCCGTCCAACGACAAGCCGGTGTATTGCAGGGATTGTTTCCAACCGCAGGGCAGACCGAGAAACAGGTACTAAACAGCGGACAGGCTGTCTGGCAGGCCACTGACAACGTCCTTCGGACTTTATCAGTCGGTTCCTATAGGTTAGAATGCCGCTCATGGCGGGATTCTCCCACAAATCCGGCGAGCGAATCGCGGGATTTGAATGGGATGTGGGGGATTGCCATCCCCCACGCCCCCAAGGGAAAGCAAAAAAAGCTGTCTCAGGGTTTAACCCGGGACAGCCTGTTTTTTTGGCGCTACTATGCGGAGCCCGCCCTTTGCAGGCCTATTCCTCCAGAAACTTCTGCAGCCGTTGGGCCTGCAGGCCTTCGCTGATGGCGTATTCGCGGAAAAAGGCGTGTATGGTCGGGTCGTCCGCCTGTTCCGCGTAGTTCATAAAATCCCGCACGCGCTCCTGCGTATCCAGCAGCGCCTTGGTAAGGATATCGCGTTTTTTTAACTGCATAGCTCATACTCTCCTGAAAACAGTGTTGTCCTTCTTACTTTGTCCGGCAATTCAAAAAGTATGAGGGCGGAATATCCGCTTACTATCGGCCGGCCCGTGCGGCACACAGAAAGCCCGCGCTTGTGCGCGGGCCTTTGCTGTTACTATTCAGATGAATGCCTGATTACTCTTTTCTGGTCTTGCGGACCAGCAGCGCCGCGCCGCCCACGAGAATGCCGCTTACGATGGCGACAATGCCCGCAACGGGGGTAGTATCGCCGGTAACGGGAGTGCCCAGCGGGATGGCGTCGAGCTCTTCATCGGTGCCCGGCCCAAGAGGGATGTTCGGCGTAGGCGTTATCCTCGGCCTTCTCGTCGTTCTTGGCC
>JAEWWD010000014.1 GCA_023396535.1 Bacillota bacterium | reverse complement strand
TACACAGGCGTATGCCCCTGCGCGGGGATCCTTTCTAAACAGACATCTGAAAGGGCACGACATGGCGATGCAAAAAATCGAGCAGGCAATCGAGGAGCGAATCAGACCGCAATTGGCGCTTCACGGCGGCGATATGGAGGTATTGGGCTTTGAGGGCGGCGTGCTGCGCTTTAAGCTGATGGGCCAATGCTCTCTTTGCCCGTCCGCGTATATTACGGCGGAAGAACTTGTGCAGGCGGAGCTGACCGAAGCGGTTCCGGAAGTCAAGCGGGCGGTTTTGGTCCAGACAGTCAGCGATGAGTTGCTCGAACAGGCGCGGGCGCTGCTCCACCATGGGTGATACGCCGCGCGTTGGCCTTCGTTATTGCGGGGGCTGCAATCCAAGGTTTGACCGCACAGCGTTTGTCAGGAAGCTGAAGGACGCTTTCCCGTCGCTGCTCTTTGCATACGCGCAAGCAGACGTACTTTACGACGCCGTTCTGGTCATTTGCGGATGTACCGCGATTTGCGCGGATCGTACCGGGCTAAACAGCCGGACGGAAATACGCATCGTCAGGAGCGAGGCCGATTATCCGGCGGCGGCGGCTTTACTGAATTCAATTTTATAACGGGGAGGAAAGGACATATGGATTGGAGAGCTTTATACCAGTCGCGTATGACCACAATGGCGCAAGCCGTACAAAAAATCAAATCGGGCGACCGTGTCATCGTGGAACACGCATGCGGCGAACCGTCCGCGCTGCTGGCCGCCATGGTGGAAAACGCGGAAGCTTACGAGAACGTGGAAATCGTACACATGGTAGCCATGGGAAAGGCATTGTACGCCCAGCCCGGAATGGAGGCGCATTTCCGCCATAACGCGATATTCGTCGGCGCAACCACGCGGGAGACCATCGCGTCCGGGCGCGGCGATTTTACGCCCGTCTATTTCTCTGAAATGCCGAAACTGTTTCAAACGACGCTTCCGTTGGATGTAGCGCTGATTACCGTATGCCCGCCGGATGAAAGCGGGAGGTGCTCTCTGGGCGTTTCCGTCGACTATACGCTCCCGGCGGCTAAAGCGGCCAAGCTGGTCATTGCGCAGGTAAACGACCAGATGCCGTATACCATGGGCGACGCGTTTCTTTCTGTGGAGGAGATCGATTGCTTTGTTCCCGTGTCCGCTCCGGTCATACCGCTCGCGCCTCCCAATATCGGCCCCGTTGAAGAGGCGATCGGCAAGCATTGCGCCAGCCTGGTCCACGACGGCGACACATTGCAATTGGGTATCGGGGCAATTCCGGACGCCGTGCTGTTGTTCCTGAAAGATAAAAAGGACCTTGGAATCCATTCGGAAATGTTCTCGGACGGCGTTGTGGAACTGGTCAGGGCAGGCGTCATCACCAACAGGAAAAAGACGCTGCATCCCGGCAAATTCATTGCCACATTCCTGATGGGCACGCAGAAACTGTATGACTTTGCAGACCACAACCCGGATGTGGAGATGCACCCCGTCGACTATGTCAACCACCCGATGGTCATTGCGAAGAACGACAATATGGTCTCCATCAATTCCTGCGTGCAGGTTGACTTAATGGGCCAGGTGGCTTCGGAATCCATCGGCTACAAGCAGATATCCGGCGTGGGCGGGCAGGTGGACTTTGTGCGCGGCGCAGCATTGAGCAAAAACGGCCGCGCGATCATCGCAATGCCTTCAACGGCGGCAAAGGGCACGGTTTCGCGCATCGTAGCGCTGCTGGACGAGGGCGCGGCGGTCACAACGTCGCGCAACGATGTGGACTATATCATAACGGAATACGGCATCGCGCCGTTAAAGGGCAGGACGTTGCGGGAGCGCGCGAGGAATCTGATTGCGGTTGCGCATCCCGATTTCCGCCCGGCGCTGCAGGCGGAATTTGAAAAGAGATTTCATAGCGCCTTTTGAACGGCAAATAAACCCGGCAAGACAGGAGGATGAATTATGTCCCGTGAAGTTGTACTAGCAGGCGCGGTGCGCACGCCGATCGGCAAGATGGGCGGAACGCTTTCAAATACGCCGGTCACGGACCTGGGAATGGCCGTAATCAAGGAAACGCTGTTACGCGCCGGCATAGCGTTCGATCAGGTGGACGAGGTACTGATGGGCTGCGTGCTGCAGGCCGCGCAGGGGCAGAACGTTGCAAGGCAGGCGGCCGTTAAGGCGGGGCTGCCGGTCGAAGTACCGGCGCTTACCGTCAATAATGTCTGCGGATCGGGCCTGAAGTGCGTGAATATCGCCGCGGCGATGATACAGGCCGGGCAGGCCGATGTCATTGTGGCGGGCGGCATGGAAAACATGTCGCGCGCGGCCTACGCGCTACCGGACGCACGCTATGGCTACCGTATGAACGACGGCGCATTGGTGGATACGATGGTCCGGGATTCTCTTTGGGACGCTTTCAACGATTACCACATGGGGATTACGGCGGAGAATATCGCGCAAAAGTACGGCATCACCAGAGGGATGCAGGATGAATTCGCCGCGCGGAGCCAGCAAAAATGCGAAGCGGCCCGCAAGGAAAATAAATTTGCGGCGGAGATCGTACCTGTTCCGGTAAAAGTCAAGAAGGATACCCTATTGTTTGAAAAAGACGAGTTCCCCCGCGACGGCGTAACCGCGGACGGGCTTTTTAGCCTGAAACCCGCGTTTCAAAAAGACGGCACCGTGACGGCGGGCAATGCATCCGGCATCAACGACGGCGCGGCCGCCGTGGTGGTGATGAGCGCCGAAGCGGCAAAACGGCTTGGCGTTGCCCCCATGGCGAAATGGATTACGGGCGCGTCGGCGGGCGTCGACCCCGCTATCATGGGAATAGGCCCGGCGTTTTCCTCACGCAAGGCGTTTGAACAGTCGGGGTTGACCATTCAGGATATGGATCTCATCGAGGCGAACGAGGCTTTTGCGGCGCAGTCGCTGGCGGTTGGCATGGAACTTGGATGGAACGCAGAGAAGGTAAATGTCAATGGAGGCGCGCTTGCGCTGGGCCACCCCGTAGGCGCGTCGGGCGTACGCATACTCGTCACGCTGCTGCATGAAATGCAGCGCAGGCAGTCCCGTTACGGCCTCGCTACGCTTTGCGTAGGCGGCGGCATGGGCGTATCGGCAATCGTGGAGCGGATATCCGGGATTGGAGAATGAACATGCAGTATATCAATTTTGAACGCCGGGATGGCATGGCCGTTTTGACGATAAACCGGCCGGAAGCGCTCAATGCGCTCAACGACGCGGTACTCGACGACCTTTGTGCGGCGCTTGACATGGTGTCAAAGCAGGACCGCTGCATCATCATCACAGGTACGGGCAGCAAATCGTTTGTCGCCGGCGCGGACATTGCGGTGATGCGCACGCAAAGCAGGGCCGAAGCGGAAGCTTTCGGCCGCAAGGGTTCGGACCTGTTCCGCAGGATAGAGCGCCTGTCCGTGCCCGTGATTGCGGCGGTGAACGGCTACGCGCTTGGCGGCGGGTTTGAGCTTGCGATGGCGTGCGATATTCGTATCGCATCGGAAAACGCGTTGTTCGCGCTGCCGGAGGTGTCGCTCGGCATTATTCCCGGCTTTGGCGGAACACAGCGCATTGCGCGGGTAATCGGCGTCGGTATAGCCAGGGAGCTGCTCTATACCGGACGGCGCATGAAAGCGGAAGAAGCGAAGGCGCGGGGCCTGGTGAACGAGGTTTATCCCCAGGCGGAGCTGATGGAAGCGGCTTATAAGCTTGCGGGGAACATAGCGGCCAACGCGCCGATTGCGGTGCGCGCCGCCAAAGCGGCCATCGCCGTAAGCCTGGAAACGAATATCGACACAGGCCTGGAAGCTGCGATGGGCCTTTACGCAAGCTGCTACGAAACAGCGGATCAGCAGAACGCCATGCTGGCCTTTGTGGAAAAAAGAAAGCCCGAACCGTTTCAGGACCGCTGAGGGAAGGGAGAAAAACATGAAAGCAGGCATCATTGGCGCCGGTACAATGGGTTCCGGCATCGCGCAGACTTTCGCCATGGCGGAAGAGTATCAGGTCGTGCTCTGCGACGTTACGGAAGAATTTGCGGCAAACGGAAAGCGGAAAATTGCCGCCGCTTTAGCAAAGCTCGTTTCGAAAGGGAAAATGGAACAAGCGCAGGCCGACGCGGTTCTAGCCCGAATTGAAACAGGTCTTACTGAAAAAGTGTTTGATTGCGACCTGGTCGTGGAAGCCGCGCTGGAGAAAATGGAGCTGAAAAAGGCGGTATTTGCGCAACTGCAGCAGATATGCAAGAAGGATTGCATATTCGCCACCAATACGTCGTCGCTTTCCATTACGGAAATAGCGCAGGGATTGAATCGCCCCGTGATCGGCATGCACTTTTTCAACCCCGCTCCCGTTATGAAACTGGTGGAAGTGATAGCGGGCCTGCAGACGCCGGATTCGCTTTGCGAACGCATTACGGCCATTGCGGCTTCGATTGGAAAAACGCCCGTGCAGGTGCGGGAAGCGGCGGGTTTCGTGGTAAACCGCATCCTCATCACCATGATCAACGAAGCGGTCGGCGTATACGCGGACGGCGTAGCATCGGCGGAAGAAATCGATATCGCCATGAAGCTCGGCGCGAACCATCCTATGGGGCCTCTGGCGCTGGGCGATCTGATCGGCCTCGACGTATGCCTCGCCATTATGGAAGTGCTGCAGAGCGAAACCGGGGACCCGAAATACAGGCCGCATCCGTTGCTCAGGAAAATGGTACGCGGCAACAAACTGGGCAGAAAAACCGGACAGGGATTTTTCACCTATGAATAGCACAAGCCGGTGACAGAAAGGAGAATACAATGCAATTCTACGACGTGATTAACGCAAGGCGCAGCATACGCAAATATCAAGATACGCCGGTACCCCCCGAAACCATCCACCGGATACTGGATGCGGGCCGGAAGGCGCCCTCCTGGAAAAACATGCAATGCTGGCGGTACATCCTTATTTCGGATACGGCGCTCAAAGCGCAGTTGGGGGAACTGCTGAAGAATCCCAGCGCCGACTGTTATCGCGACGCTCCCTTTGCGCTGGTGCTTTGCGCGTTACCGGCAGAGAGCGGATCGGAGGACGGGAAGGAATACTATCTGGTGGACAGCGCCATTTCCATGGATCACGTGGTTTTGGCGGCTACCGCGGAAGGGCTCGCCACATGCTGGGTCGGCCTGTTCACGGAACAGCCTGTGCGCGAACTGCTCGCAATACCGGATGAAGTCAAGATCGTCGCCATCACGCCGCTGGGCTATCCTGCGCAGGAGCGCAATCCGCGTCCGCGCAAAGCGCTTGAAGAGATCGTGTTTGAAAACAAATGGAACGCATAGACGATGGGCAACGGCCCTCTATGCAAGCGTGCCAACTACAAGAACCACCCAACGGGTGGTTCTTGTAGTTCAGGCCATCGGCAAAGTCCTGCGGACTTTGCCGATGGGTTTTCTGTGGGTTAAAATGCCGCTCATGGCGGCATTTTTTCCACCAATTTGACGCACATGTCGTCAAATTGGATTAAATGTGGGGGA
>JAEWWD010000268.1 GCA_023396535.1 Bacillota bacterium | reverse complement strand
ACATACAGGTCCACGTCGGGCGCCAGGCCCAGCGCCTTGTAGGTGGGGGATGCTGTGTTGTCGGCCCCCGCAGAGATGATGCCGCTCACGTGCGTGCCGTGGTCGGTATAAAACGTATGGCCGCTGGAATCGGTTTCCGGCCTGGCGCTGCTCTGCCACTGCGCATAGGTGGTCTCCATCGGGTCATAGAGCAGCTCCGCCGGGCGGCCGTAATCGTTGGCGGCCGTAATGTAGTTGTACCCGCCCTTGAAGACGTCCGCGAGATCGGGATGGTTGTAGTCGACGCCGGTATCCAGTATGCCCACGACGACGTTATCGCCGGTGATGCCCGCAGCATGGATTTCCGCGATATCGAAGATTTGGCGGCTCTCGAGCATGCCCGTATATTCATAATCCGGGTCATAGGACGCTTCGTCCGCATACACCGGGGCGTCCGGGGTCACGGCATAGACGCCCGGCATTGCCGCGATCTTTTGAACGGCATCGGCCTTGACAGTCATTGCAAAGCCCGCGAATACCGCAAAATATTCATAAGTGATGGCGCTGCCGTAGGAGCTTTCTATCGTGCGGCGCGCCTGCGCGCCCATTTCGGCATATTCAGCGGTGAGCGAATCGGCAGCCGCCTCGCCATAGGCCTGCGCCAGTACGCTTGGCAGCTGCTGCAGCCAGACGATGATGTCAACCATTGCGCCCGGCTGTAATTCTTCTATGCCGATCGCTCCGACAGGCTTTGCCAGCGCCGCCGCAACATCTTCAACATACTCTTCCTCGGCGCTCCTTGCGGCGGGTGCGCCCGCCGTGTCACCCAAGGCGGTTTGCAGTTCCCTGCGCACCACCTCATGCCCGTTGAGGCCGGTCAGCGCCTGTTTGCCGGAACCGTCCTGAAAGGCAATTTCCGTCGACTCAACGCCGCTTTTTTCGTTTTCCGTTATTTTGGGAAAACTGGTGATCTCAAGCTCGCCGGTTCCGTCGGCGGGATAGGCTGCCGCCGTCGACACAAGGCTGAGCACCATGATTAAGCTTAACAACAGGCTGATTAGTTTTTTGCCCTTTTGCATTTTTTTGTTTTCTCCTTCCCTGTCATGAAAGTACAGCGATTGAACTTTTTGACCCGTCCCGTGCGCAAAAATATTCCCCGCCAAAGGGGCGCGGGAATCTCTCCTCCATCCTCAGCTTACCTTCATCACCTCCCCCTCCATCGTTTGTCGTCACGCGCGCCTGGAAATAGGCTGTTCCGAAATATCGGCCGACCCGCCCCGGCGGCATGGCGTTTTACCCCTGCTCTTCAAACAGATTTTTCGGGCCTGTTCCGGCACGCAGTAAAATATTAAAAAATTACGATATAATATATTATTTCAAGGAACTATCCCGCCTTTCCCCTTAATGCGCTAACACATTTTATCAGTAAAAAGTTACAATGTAAATAGAGTCAATTCGAAAATATTAGTCTGAATTTGTAGCTTTATGGGGCATATTGGCGTTTCTGAAATAATTCATAATTTACCTATATTTTCTGGATTTATTCCATTTTGTCGCGTAAACAAAACATATGTCGCGCGCTGTTGATTCACGATAATCCAACAATATGCGCTAAAACCCGCGCTTTAAAAAGGCTTGCCGTTACGGTATAATATTTATGTAACTTATTTTGATAATTTAATGGGCTTTTTTCGAGGATATGGTACGATATTATCCGGTTTTCTTTGTGGTTCTGTCCGGCTTCTGATCATCCGAGCGGAAAAGGTAAGCAGCTTATGAAAAAGCATTTCATGTTCTGGCCTGTTTTGTGCGCGGCGATGCTCTTTTTTGCATTGGACGCTTGCTCCCGCACGGCAGAGGCGGTCGGCGCGGGGTGGTTTTACGCAAATACAGGGTTTACCCTGCGGATTCATTTCCCTGGATGCTATGAGGCGGAGGCCGTTGGCCCCGTGGCGACTGTCGAACCTACAGCCATCGTTGAGCCTACGCCAACCGTCGAACCTACGGCCATCGTCGAACCCACGACCACCGTTGATCCCACGCCAACTGCCGACCCCACACCCACCGTTGAGCCAACGTCTACTGTCGAGCCTACGGCGACCATTGAACCTACGCCTACTGTCGAACCTACGGCCATCGTCGAACCCACGGCGATTGTCGAGCCTACGGAACCTGCCGGCTCCACCGGAACAGATGAAAGCGGATAGAATGCTTTGCAGTTTGCGTATGCGCAGACAGGCCGCAAAGAAAGATGCCGCAGTATGCATACATTCGGAGGAAGCGCATGAAAAGCAAAGCAGCCGATACTTCCCTCAAAAAAATTGCCGCAACCGTCGCCCGGGTGCTTTCGGGCATCGTTACCGCATTCTTTTTATTCCTTTTGGCTTTTCTTTTATATTCCATGACCGCCGCCGGGAACGACGACGGAGGCATCGGCATTGGTCCCTACGCCTATATGGCCGTAGTGTCCGGCAGCATGGAACCGGCCATCTCCGCCGGGGATGTCATCGTAACAAAGCAAAGCGCCCCGGATACCGTTTTGCCCGGCGATATCATCACGTTTCATCCCTACGCGGGAAGCGCCGTGCGGGTCACACACCGCGTCGTGGAAATCACGCAGGACGGCTTTCTCACGATGGGCGACGCGAACGGCGCGCGCGATGTAAACCCGGTCACCCCGCAGATGTATATCGGCAAGGTCGTCCTGATCATTCCGTATATCGGCTTTCTCATGTCGGGCTCCGCCGGTCCCATTCTGGTAGGCAGTATCTTCTTACTTTATATAATTGCTGAAGCGGCGGTGAAGGAACTCATACGGGGGCGTCACAGGCGGCGGGAACGCCCCGCCGCGCGGGAAACCGAGGCTAAGATCTGAACAATGCGGGCGCTTCAACGATCTGTGGCGATTTCGGCTATAATAATATAGAACAGTAAGCCGCCGCAATCGTATTTTTTTCGCAAAAAATGGCCGCGAAGCCCGCGCAACTTACCGCGCTTCGCAGCCATGTGAGGCCGGAGCCCGTGCATTAACCCCTCATGCACACATTGGGATAGTAGTTGCGCGTTGAAGCGTCCTGCATGCCCTGCACGATGTTGAGGCATTCGCCAAAACGCTGGAAGTGGACAATTTCGCGCTCGCGCAGGAAGCGCAGGGGATCGAGAATCGCGGGGTCGTCGGTGAGGGTCATGAGGTGCTCGTAGGTGGCCCGGGCCTTTTGCTCGGCGGCCAGATCTTCCACCAGGTCCGCGACCGGGTCGCCGGTGCAGGCGATGTACGCCGCGGTGAAGGGCATGCCGTTGGGGTCGGCCGGGAATACGCCGTGGTCGTGCATGGTATAGTAGCCAAGCATACCTGCGCACTCCAGTTCCTTATACGT
>JAEWWD010000153.1 GCA_023396535.1 Bacillota bacterium | reverse complement strand
GGTCAGCAGCGCGCAGCCCAGAAAGTAAAGAAAATACGAAACATACATGGGGTTGCGGGAAACGCGGTACAGCCCCGTCATGCTGACGCCGTCCTTCATCGCCGCGTAGTTTATGATGGATACGATATACAGTACGGTTCCCAGCGCGTAGAGCAGCAGACCGGCGATAAACCAGATCGAATCAGGTCGGATTTTGAGGAAAGCAAGATATACGAACATCAGCAGGGTTGTAACCTGATACACCCAGTACGCGGTCCGTTCCGCCCCGAGCAGCGGGGGAAAGTATGCCGCGCGTTTGAGCGCTTCTTTGCTGAGCAGCCGAAGAAGCCCGTACCGTATGAGCAGCAGCGGTATCAATAATACAATCGCGTTCATAACAGCCTCGCTTTCTTTTCTGGGTTTCTGGTGGTTATGGTTCATGGGCGCATCATTTTTGAATGGGAAATCTTAACTATCAGAGTACCATATATTCGTATCAATTGCGCGGGTTTTCGCGGAAAATGTGGATAACATTTTGGCGGGTTTGAGAAGTGTTTTCGGGTTGGGGCTGTCAGTTTGAAGAAAAGGTATCGGCTCATACTGAGCCGACGATTATTTCTTTTGCGAGGGGGCTCCACCCCCTCGCCCACCCCTGCGTGTAATTGCGCACAATTCTGATTTTACGTGCCCTCTGAGTACGGGAATATCCGTGCTTTCGTCACATGCCTGGAAATGTTCCCTTGAGAGTTTGGGGGTAAACCCGGGCAAATCTCCATTTCAAAAAGAAGCGCGGCCGTTCGGCCGCGCTACCTTCATTGTTAATTGTTCATTTTTCATTGTTCATTGCGCGCAGCGCTTAGTGTTCGCGCGCATAATCGCTTGCTGCTTTCACAAACCCCGCGAACACGGGGTGCGCGCGGTCGGGGCGGGAGCGGAACTCGGGGTGGAACTGCACGCCTATAAAGAAGCGGTGGCCGGGCAGCTCCATGATTTCGGCGAGATGCCGTTCCGGGTTCCAGCCGGAGTAATGCAGGCCCTTTGCCTCAAAATCGGGTACGAACTGGTTGTTGACCTCGTACCGGTGGCGGTGTCTCTCGCGCACGAACGTTCCGCCGTAGAGCCTTGCCGCGAGGGAGCCGGGCTCCATATCGCAGGCGTAGCCGCCCAGCCGCAGCGTGCCGCCTATGCGGATATCGCCCGCCGCGTTCATGTTGCCGCGCTGATCGGGCATGAGGTCTATGACCGGGTGCGTGGTGCCGGGGTCCACCTCCGTGGTATACGCGTCGGCCCAGCCGAGCACGTTGCGCGCATATTCCACAATGGCCATCTGCATGCCCAGGCATATTCCGAAAAAGGGCACGCCCTTTTCACGCGCATAGCGGATAGCTTCCACTTTGCCCAGCAGGCCGCGCTCGCCGAAGCCGCCGGGTACGAGTATGCCGTCTATGCCGGAAAGATGCTTCTCCGGCCCGTCCGTCTCGATATCTTCCGCGTCCACCCAGCGGATTTCCACCTGCGCGTTGGCGGCGATACCGCCGTGGCGCAGCGATTCGGCTACGGATAGATATGCGTCGTGCAGCGCGACATACTTGCCTACGATGGCGATCTCACATTTGCTCTTTGGGTTCAGTTCCCGTTCAACGATGGCTTTCCACCCGGATAGTTCGGGCGTTGTGAGGGGTAAACAGAGCGTGCGGCACACGGCGTCGCACAGGCCGTTCGCTTCCAGAAGCAGAGGCACTTCGTACAGCGTGCGCGCGTTGAGGTTTTCTATGACATTGCGCTGCGGTACGTTGCAGAACAGCGCAATTTTTGCCTTCATGCTGTCGGGTATGGGCTTATCCGAGCGGCACACGAGTATATCCGGTTGTATGCCAATGGATAGCAGCTCTTTTACGGAGTGCTGGGTCGGCTTGCTCTTGAGCTCTCCCGCCGCCGCGATATAGGGGATGAGCGTCACGTGTATAAAGCAGCAGGTACCCGGGTCGCAATCCGATTTTAACTGGCGGATGGCCTCCAGGAAGGGCTGGCTTTCGATATCGCCGACAGTGCCGCCGATTTCTATAATCAGCACGTCCGGCTGGCTTTCTTCCGCTACGCGCAGCACACGCGCCTTGATTTCATCCGTGATGTGGGGGATCACCTGTACGGTGCCGCCGTGGTAGCCGCCCTGGCGCTCCCGCTCTATCACGGTGGAATACACCTGTCCGGTGGTGGTGTTGTTGGCGCGGGAGAGCGACTCATCGATAAAGCGCTCGTAATGCCCCACGTCCAGGTCGGTTTCCGCGCCGTCGTCAGTGACGTACACCTCGCCGTGCTGGTAAGGGTTCATTGTTCCGGGGTCCACGTTCAGGTACGGGTCGAGCTTGCAAATCGATACGGAATGCCCCCGCGCTTTCAACAGCCGTCCCAGTGAAGCCGCCGTAATGCCCTTTCCCAGCGACGATACCACGCCGCCCGTCACGAATACCAGCCTCGTCATACTCATCCTCCCATTCATGCTTCATTTAAGCTTTTGCGTAAAAAACAAAAACAAAAAACGCCTCTTCGCGAGAGGCGTCTTGGGTGCCCTTATTAGTATAGCATCGGGCATATTGGCGCCGCAATAGTTTTTTTCATGTCCTGACAGGGAGTTTTCTCCTGCCCCGACTTTCCTGCTCGTCTTCCCAAAACCGCCCGAATCGCTTGCTTTTATGGAGTTCCGGTTTGCCATGTATCCCGGCTAATAGGCGAATTTCACCGAAAATGGAAAGCCCGCTTGACATTTTTGACTGCGGATGCTATCCTACGTATGGAAAGCGAACTTTCCATACATGTCAGTATATTATTCCTGTGCAAAGAAACGAGGTGGAGCGTTTGAAAAACAGGCTGGAGGAAATCCGCAAGCAGCGCGGCATCCGGCAGGAAGAGCTGGCGGCGGCGCTGGAGGTCAGCCGGCAAACCATAGGCTCGCTGGAGAACGGGCGGTATAACCCGTCCATATTGCTGGCGTTCAAAATTGCGCGTTATTTCGGCATGTGCATAGAAGAGATTTTTATATATGAGGAGGAAGAGCTGTGAACCGTAAAAGCGTGGTATTTAGTATAGTGCTCTTAGCGGGGGTTCTGGGGGTGGTTGCCGGATTTTTACCGAATATAGTGGCGGGCAAACAGGTATCCGGCCTGCTGATCGGCGCAGGCGCGGGGCTTGTCGGCATGAGCCTTTCCAATTTGCTGATGATCCGCATGGAGCGGAAAAATCCCGCGCTTACAAAGCAGGCGGAAATTGAGCGGCGGGATGAGCGTAACCGCATGCTGCGCGACCGCGCGAAGGCCGGGGCCGGCGAGGTACTGCGCTGGACGGTGATCAGTACCGCGTATATCGCGATACTTCTGGGCGCGCCCCTATGGGTTACGCTCGCTATCGTCGGCCTGTTCCTGCTCTATTCCGTCGTCTACCTTTTCCTGCTGAACAAGTATCAGAAAGAATATTGATGGTATCGATTTACGGTACAGTAATATACATGCCGGTATTTGCGGATATTTGGGTATCTGTGTGCCTTTTGGCTGCATGTCCTGCGCAAAAATGAATCGAATGGATGGAAAACCTCATCCATTCTCACGGGAAATGGCTTGCCATTCCAGTGGCTATAAGTATTTTTCCACCGTCGAATACGTCCCGTACGCCGCCATGGTCTGGTAGATGAGGCTCTTGGCGGAGGAACTGATTGTTCCGTCCTCCACGAGGGATTGCAGCGGGTCCTCACTGCTGTAAGATCCGGTATACGCCCGTTTCGCCTGCGCGTATTGCGCGGCCTCGCGGAACGTCTCCTCCACGACGTCCTTTTTGTCTTCGCTCAGCAGGCCCTGCTCCACCAGGTCGTTTAAATCGGGTTTTGTGCCGTTCTCCTGAGACTCAAGCAGGTAGTTGAGTATGTTGTCCTCGTCTTCTTCCGAGATAGCCCCTTCTTCTGCCAGCGTGGAAAGGCTGCTCGTGATGTCCTGCGGGAGTCCGCCGCCTCTGGGCGGGGGCGGCCCCATGGGCTTAGCAGCCTGCGCGTCTTCCTCCAGTGCACCGGAAATGCTCGCGCTCTGGTCCTCTGTGATGGTTCCCGCCTCCACCAGCTCCGCGAGTTTGCTCTCAACGGCTTCTTTTGCTTCTTCCGGCGAAAGGTCGGCGGAAAGCGCCTCGCTGAGAGCGGTCTGCACGGCGTCCGCTTCGTCGTCGGTCAGCGTTTCGTCTTCAACGAGGCCGCTGATCACGTCGGATACGAAGCCGCCCTGTTCGGCAGGTTTGGGCGGAGGCGGCGGCTGCATGGCCTGCGCCAGCGCGCTTTGTACTTTTTTCTGCTGTTCCTCGGTGAGTGTGCCGTCCTCCACCAGCCCGCTTAAGAACGAGCCGGTATTGGAGAGGGTGGTGTTCTGGTAAATCTGATAGAGTGTGCTGTTGCTGTTGCTGTTGACGCCGGATATGTTCATACCCCTGCTCCTTTCTGAATTTCCATCGGTTTTGCCCCCAATATCGAGAGATTCCGGCTCGAATTAACGGGTTTAAGGAAAAGTCAGAATGCTAACACATTTCATTAAGGGTTATGCAAGAGTATAAAAAGGAAACTTTAGGAAAGCGCCATAAACCGTGCCAACAGGAATATTGCGAACGTCCCCAAAACTCTGCCGCAAATAAAAACTTCCAAACGGCAGGACCGTCTGGAAGTTTACTCATTTTAAAACCGACGCTTATTTCTGCGAAATCGTAATGTTGCCCGACCCTACGGAAGCATTGATCACAGCGCCGCCGCCGTTGACGGTCGCCGTGGCGTTTTTGCCGTTTTTATCGTAACTGAAGCCGATATCGCCGTTGATATTGCCCGAGCCGCAGGTCGCCTTCACCGTCGCGCCCGCCCCCGCAGGAAGCGTCAGATTGATATTGCCCGAGCCCGCGTGCGCCGTGATATTGGATAACGGAGCCATAAACTTTGCAGTGACGTTGCCGGAGGCCGCCTGCATATCGGCTTCGCCTGTCAGCGCGCCGATGCGGATGTTGCCGGACGTCGATTCCAGCCGGTGCGACTCGCCCGTAATACTTTCAAATATAATCTCGCCGGAGGTAAGTTGTATGCTGCCCTTCCCCGTCAGTTCTCCGCCGCGTATATTTCCGGAGGTGGAGGCTATATCGTAGGTATCGCATACCAGCGCGTACACGCCTACGTCGCCGGAAGTCATGCGGATGCGGAGGTCTTTGGCCGTGATCGTATCTTCGCTGTAGACATTGCCGGATGTCAGCTTCAGATCCAGCTTTTGAAGATTCAGCGCCGGTTCGATATCCACATTGCCGCTGGTGCTGCGCAGAGTCAGGCTTTGCGAGTACGAAGCGGGCAGGTAAACCGTCAGCCGCTGCGGCACGGGCATGTGGAACAGCCAGAAGCCTTGCCATACGGGCTGGCGGACGGCTACTTTGTCGCCGCTCTGCTCCACCGTTACGTAATCGCTTTCCTGGAGGTTGCCCGCCGCGTACTGCACGACGCGCAGTTCCCCGTTCTCGGAGGCCGCGAATGTGACGTCCATGCTGGTCAGCTCCAGCGTCAGGTCGTTTACGCCGGTAAGGGAGACCGTCTTCTCATATACCTGCTTCATGTTTCCTCCCATGCTGATGTGGGTTACAAACGAGAACCCTTGCTTGAGTACGCCGGACACCAGCACGCCCAGCAGCGCGATTCCGATAAGCGACCAGATGACGATCTGCGTGATGATGAGCCGCCTATTCATGCTTTTCCTCCTTCAGCTGGAACGACAGCTTGATGATCTTATCCACAGCCGCGGCGATGATGAATATGATCCACGAATACCCCCATATGCCGTATACGA
>JAEWWD010000149.1 GCA_023396535.1 Bacillota bacterium | reverse complement strand
TGCGAATCGGTTCTTATACGAGCGAAGGCGTTAAGGATTTCAGGCGCATGCTGCGGGAGCCGCTGCTTTTTCTGACCATACTCGCCATCGTACTCTTTACCTGCTATTTTGTCATTTGGCCCGTTATCAGGCTTGTTACCCTGTCCAAGCCCGCGGAATACGCTATATTCTGGAACACGCCGCGCTGGTTGCGCGCCCTTGGAAACAGCATGATGATGATGGTGCTTTCCACTGTTTCCTGTACGGCGGTTGCATTTATATTTTCTTACACCATGACGAGGCTGGACGTCCCGTTCAAGAAGCTCTTTCGCTTTGTCACACTGCTGCCGGTCGTGTCCCCGCCGTTTATTGTAGCGCTTTCCTACATACTGCTCTTTGGCATACAGGGAATTATTACAAAGGGCCTCTTAGGGCTGCATGTGGATCTTTATGGGAGGCTCGGCCTCTGGATCGTACAGACGGTGACGTTCTTCCCCTACGCGTTTTCTGTCATATACGGCGTGATGGGAAAGGTTTCGCCCAATCTGGAGTATGCCGCCTATAATATGGGCGCATCACGCCTGCAGGTGTTCAAGGATGTGTTTTGGCCGCTCTGTCGCCCCGGTGTGGCCGGCGGCGCTTTGATGGCCGCCATCAACGTGCTGACGGATTTCGGAAATCCGCTGATGATAGGCGGCGATCTTGCGCTGCTGCCCACGGAAGCGTATATGCAGATCGTCGGCTGGTACGATATGAAAACGGCGTCCATACTCGCCGTTGTGCTGCTGATACCGTCCTTCCTCATATTCGCCGTCAACCGTTTTTGGGTCGGCAAACGCTCGTATGTGACCGTAACGGGCAAGGAAATTTCGCTTCAGCCATATAAAGTACCCGGGCTGGTCAAATGGAGCATGTTCGGCTTCTGCGCCGCCGTATCCGCTTTTGTTCTATTGGTATACGGTACGCTGTTCGTGGGTGCGTTTACAAAGGCGGTGGGGTATGACTGGTCGTATACATTGTCCAATTTTCAATATGTATGGGGCAAATTCGGACAGATTTGGAACAGCATACGCTTTGCCACGCTGTCCTCCGGCTTTGCAACGCTGCTTGGCATGATACTTGCGTACATCGTGCAGAAAAAATCCGTGGGCATCAACCGCACGCTTGATTTTCTTGCCGTACTCCCCTCGGCGGTACCGGGCATGTTTTTGGGGTTAAGCTATGTCATTGCATTTAACGCTCCCCCGGTGAGGCTGACAAATACCGGGTTCATCATGGTTCTGGCGCTGATGTTCTGGAATTTACCCACCTGCTATTCCGCGAGCGTGGCCGCCATACAGCAGATTGGGAACTCGGTGGAGGATGCCGCGCTGAATCTGGGCGCAAGCAGCTTTCGCAGCTTTTGCGACGTCATATTGCCATTGTTGCGCATACCGTTTCTTTCAGGGTTTGTTATTTCATTCCTGCGTTCCATGACTTGCCTGAGCGTGATTATATTCATATACGCGCCGGCTACCACGGTGGGTACGGCCTCCATACTTGCGCTGGTTTCCAACGGGTATTGGGGCTCTGCCGCCGCATTTACGCTGATACTTATTTCCATTGCGTTCGGCGTACTTTACCTTGCGGAATATCTGCTCCGCAAACGCGGTGCGAGCCTGAACCTGTAACCCTGCCATGCAGACTATAACCGCTGATACAGACAGGAGGGCTCCCCCAATGGATAACGCTATTCATATCGAATTCCGGCATGTAACCAAGCGATTTGGCGCGTTCAAGGCGCTTGACGATATATCGCTCAAAATTCCGCAGGGCTGCTTTATGACTCTGCTCGGCCCTTCCGGCTGCGGCAAAACCACGCTCATGCGCCAGCTTGCCGGTTTTTCCGAGCCGGATGAAGGAGATATTTTGCTCTACGGCAAGCGGGCCAACGGTATGCCTCCGTATAAGCGAGGCACGCCGCTGGTGTTCCAGGATTACGCCCTTTTCCCGCATATGACCGTATACGAAAACATTTCCTACGGGCTTAAACTGGGCAAGCGGCCCAAAGATAAAATAAATCAAAAAGTTGAAGACATGCTCGCGATGTTTAACCTGGCCGGCATGGAAAAGCGTTTTCCCCACCAATTATCCGGCGGGCAGCAGCAGCGCGTGGCGTTTGCGCGCGCGCTGATCATGGGGCAGCAGATACTGCTTCTGGACGAACCGCTTTCGAATTTGGACGCCAAGCTGCGCGTCGATGTGCGCACCGAGCTTCGGCAGATCCAGCAGCGGCTTGGCATTACCGTCATATATGTCACGCATGACCAGGACGAGGCGCTCTCCATGTCCGACCTGATCGCCGTCATGCGAGCGGGAAGAATCGAGCAGCTCGGCACGCCGTGGGAAATCTACTTTCGGCCGCAGAACCGTTTTGTAGCGGATTTTGTGGGCACCGTCAATTTTCTTGATGCATCCGTACGCGCCTGTACGGAGGATTCTGTGGAACTCGTATGGAACGGCCATATACTTTCCACCGCTCGTCGGCAGGGGGACGGCTTTATGCCCGGAGGGCAGGCGGAGCTTGTCATACGTCCGGAGTGTATTTCACTGAGGCCATTCGCGGCGGATGGGGACTATGCTCTCTGCGGTACGGTCGAGTTCTACAGTTTTCTGGGACGCTATATCCGGTACTGGGTACGGGTGGGGGGGCAGTCGCTCATTATAGATGACGCCAATCCCGACCTGAATGGTGCGTTGACTGGAGAAGTTGCACTTACGTTTGACAGCGCAAAAATGCATCTCTTGAAGAAAGACTGACAGGAGACTGGCCAGATGGTTTGCATCGACTTCATGAATGTCGGATACGGTGATTCAATACTCATTCGCGAACGCCAGGGGGCTGGGGAATTTCGGATGCTGGTGGATTGCGGCGGGCCGGGCGCACGCGGCGGGAAGGGCTGCCGCATCACACCGGCGGAGTACCTGCGCAAGGCGAATATTGATAGCCTGGATGTGCTTCTTATCACACACCTGCATCTGGATCACACGGACGGCTTAATGGATGTGTTACGACAAACTGACGTTGGTGAGCTGTGGGCCGCTTACGTGCCGGAACTGCCCGGTCGACAGGCGCAGGCTCCCAAAGGTTGCTCTGCGGGGGCCGAGGAGCTGGTATATTCCGTCAACGGTTATTCCCGTGCGTTGAAATATGCGTCGGATAACGGCGTGCTGGTCAGGCGTATCGGCGCGGATATCCCTGCGTTCAAGCCGGGCAAGGGCGAATTGGCCATAGAGCTTCTGACAGGGCCGCCGGATTTCTACATATGGCAGGCGAATGTTCTGGATAAAGCGCTTTGTGGGGGTCTGGATAGAGATGATATGGAACGGCTGGACCTCACGGTCAATGACCACAGCCTGATTCTGCTGCTGGATAGTATGGGGAAGCGTATTATACTGCCCGGCGACTGCGTTGCTTCCGTATTGGAACGGTATGTAGAAGGTCCCTGCGATGTGCTGAAACTGCCGCATCACGGGCGTGACAATTCCGTCACCGAGACGCTCATGCGGGAACTGCGCCCTCAGTATACAGTGGTTTCCGTGGCGGATGATATGCCCGGCTGTCCGGACATACCTGCGATGGAGCTTGCCGCGCGTTATTCGCGGCGCCTTCTCTATACGGATGCGGTTTCTCTTTACGGGGAAGAGCCCAGCCGGCACGAGGCAGTTATGTTTCGTATAGAAGATGGCGATCTGGAGCTTCTGAATCGGATTTAGCATGATATCCGGCGTCGAAAAGCCGATGCCCGTATAACAAAAGCCGCCGCAAATGCGGCGGCTTTTGCGAGCTTGTTATTTACGCCTTAAAACGGGAACGGTCGATCCACAGTCCCAGTGCGGGGTTGGGTATGAAGTAAATCTCCTCGCCGTCGGGCAGCGTGTTGTAGCCGTATGCGAGCTTTTCTGGATCGTAACGCTTGATCATTTCGTCATAGTCCGCCGGGTTGAAATGAACGCCCGCGATCTCCTCTTTGGTGATGTTTTCGACTGCGTAGGTGATGGTAAAGCGCCCGTCGGACGAACCGTGTATCAGGTGCGCCGCCGCGCCCATGTTTTCCCGAAGATCCTCGTTTTCGCGGAACAACTCCAGCACCTTCAGCCTGCCGCAGTAGCCGTATTTGCGTATGAGCTGGTCGACCTTTTCGTCCTCGCCGAATTTGGTGACGCCTGGCGCG
>JAEWWD010000123.1 GCA_023396535.1 Bacillota bacterium | reverse complement strand
GGGAATATCCCCCGCCTCTGCCATGATAGCTTCTATAAACGACGTCAGCCTGAGCGCGCGCATCATGTTACCCTGCAGCCGCAGCCTGCCGCTTTTGAGCGCGCGGACCGGATCCAGTTTGCCCGATAATACCTGTTGAAACGTGTCATAATCGCCGGATATGATAAATTCCGCTCGCGGGCCGGGCCCCTCCCCCGATTCCACCGCGCGTACGGCGCCGCTCGCCACGTTGACGTATAAATATTTCTGGCCTCCGCCCGGCACGTTGTTGTGCCGGAATACGACGGAAGAGGTAATATTCCCCTTCCGGGGGGTGATCTCCTGCAGCAGTCTTGCATTGAGCTCCTGTGTCCACGCGGGGGATAAATAGGGTGTTTTCACAAAAAAATCTCCTTCCTTATAGACATCTGAATGTGTGATACTCCTTCAGTATATGCCCGATACGCAAAACGGAGAAATTAAGTATATTTTTATCCGGTTATCCTTGACAAACAGCGCCTTCGCCCGATATTATCGTGATATTCTCTTTGCGCAAACACGCACTCCGATCAGTGCGCGAACTATTTGCACAGACTGAGCAGGCGATAAACCCGCAAGGGTTTGTGGGGCCGGGCCGCCTCGGCGGCAGCAGATGCATTTTCAGCACGCGTCTGTGGGACAGCAGCATGTTCCGCGGACGTGTGTTTTTTATTTCCCTGCGTAAGAGTAAAAACTACATGCTTCACGCATGGGAAAGGTTGAGTTTATGAAAGACATCGACTATAAGCATGGCGAAAGAATAACAATTGTCTGCATCATCGGCAATATCATACTGAGCGCGCTTAAGCTTGCCGCCGGTATTCTCGGAAGCAGCAAAGCCATGGTTGCGGACGCCCTTCATTCGGCTTCGGATATCGTCGCGACGTCGGTTGTGCTCATTGGGATCAAGATAGCCAAAAAGCCGGCGGATGACGGGCATCCATACGGGCACGGCAAAGTGGAGCCTATTGCTGCGGCTTTCGTCGGCGTTACGCTGGTTTTTGCGGCCGTTATGATTGTAAAGGGAATCGTGGAATCCATACTTTCGCATTCTTTTGCGACGCCCACATTCCTGGCCCTTGCAGCGGCCGTTGTTTCAATAGTCGTCAAGGAAGCCATGTTCAGAATTACCTATTCCGCCGGAAAGAAAATCAACAGCGAAGCCATCATGGCGGATGCCTGGCACCATCGGTCGGACGCCTACTCGTCAATCGGTACATTCATCGGCATATTGGGGAGTATCATCGGCCACCAGCTGGGCATTCGCTTCCTCGAATACCTTGACCCCGTCGCCGGCGCGGTTGTAGCCTGCATGATATTCAAAGTGGCTTATGATATCCTGACCCATTCCATAAAGGGTCTGATGGACGCCTCCCCGGACGAAACCAAGATCGGCCATATCAGGGAGGTAGTTTCCGGCATCGACGGTATCCTCTCAATATCTATGATCAAAGGCCGGTATGTTGGACAGCATCTTTTTGTCGACATGAAGGTTGAAGTCGACGCGGATATTACCGTGGAAGCCGGGCATGCGATCGCCGCATTGTCAAGAGAAAGAGTATTGGACGGCATTCCCGACGTCTGTGAGGTTCTGGTACATATTGATCCCCGGCGCGCAGTGGTTCAACAGGATAGTCGGCCTGAAAATATCGTGGATCAGGAGACCTCCTGCGCTTTATAAGGAAACTCGTGAAAAATATTGAGATTAGCAGCCGGCAGTACTCAGGAGTCCTGCCGGCGTTTTTTTCTGCTTAGCCTTCTTAATGGAAAGTCACGGGAATTTCACTTGCCCCGGCTAAGACATACGGGGTATAATGAAAAAAGAATATCAACCATGAAAAGGAGGGGTCTACCTTGATACGGGTGATCTTCGGCGAAAAAGGGGCAGGTAAAACCAAGCGTATCATCGATCTGGCCAACGATGCCATTAAAAAAGCCAAGGGCAGCATCGTGTTCATAGACGACGACGGCCAGTATATGTACGAAGTAAAACGTGAAATACGGTTCGTAGACGCGTCTAGGTTCGACATCGATGGTCCTAAAATGTTTTATGGTTTTTTGTGCGGTATTGCCGCGCAGGACTACGATCTGGAATACCTGTTCATCGACGGCTTCCTGAAAATCGTGCGCCATGATCTTCAAACGCTGGAAGGGCTGTTCGAACATCTCAAGAAATTCGCCGAAGACTGCAATCTCGACATCACCATCAGTATCAGCGGCAACCCTGGCGATATGCCCGCGTTTTTGCAGGCGTATGTCGTTTAGAAGTTAAAACGAAATACTTTGGGGCCGCCCTCACGGCAGTGAATGCCCATGGGGGCGGCCTTTTAAAAACCAGGAGGCTTTATGCAATATGTGAGCACGCGCGGCGGCGCGCCCGTTTCCGCCGCAGAAGCCATCGTACGGGGCATATGCCCGTCGGGCGGGCTGTACGTACCCGCGGAGTTCCCGCAGATTTCCGTAGATACTCTTCTTCCTTACGCGAACAATTACCATTCAGCCGCGCAAAAAATTATGCAGCTCTATCTCGATATACCTGAGGAAAAGCTGCATGAATACATTCACTCCGCTTACGGCGCACAATTTGACGTGCCGGAGATAGCGCCCGTGGTACCTTTGAGCACTAAGGAAAGCGTACTGGAGCTGTGGCATGGCCCCACGCTGGCGTTTAAGGACATGGCGCTGCAGATGCTTCCCTATCTCATGCGGGATTCCCTTTCGGCCACAGGAGAGGACAAGCAGATCTACATACTCGTGGCCACCTCCGGCGACACTGGTAAGGCCGCGCTCGCGGGCTTTAAGGATGTTCCCGGTACGGCTGTACAGGTGTTTTACCCGCACGGCGGCGTAAGCCGCGCGCAGTGGCTGCAGATGGTAACGCAGGAAGGCGGCAATGTGCACGTCTGCGGCGTAAAAGGCAATTTTGACGACGCGCAAACGGCCGTCAAACGCATATTCGGCGACGCGTCCCTGCGCGCGCAGGCGGAAGCGAAGGGGTATAAATTCTCCTCCGCCAACTCCATCAACTTTGGCCGGCTGCTGCCGCAAATCGCGTATTATTTTACCGCCTACCTGCACCTGTGCGAAAGCGGCGCGATCACATGCGGCGATAAAATCAATTTCTGCGTGCCCACCGGCAATTTCGGGGACATACTCGCGGGTTATTACGCCATGCGGATGGGCCTTCCCGTCAAAAAACTCATTTGCGCCTCCAACCGCAACAACGTGCTGACGGATTTCTTCCACAAGGGAGAATACGACAGCCGCAGGCCTTTCTACAAGAGCATGTCCTGCTCCATCGACATACTCGTTTCCTCCAATCTGGAACGGCTGCTGTTCGAGGCGGCAGGACGCGATCCCCAGCTGGTCATCGAATGGATGCACAGCCTTTCCAGCGAGGGTCGATATGCCGTCGGCAGGGAAGTCGCCGCGCAACTGAGCGAGCTGTTCTACGCCGACTGGTGTGACGAGGAGGCGACGCTTTCCACCATCCGCGCATGCTTCGACGAAAAAGGTTATCTCATGGATCCCCACACCGGCGTCGGCCAGACAATATATGATCGCTATGCGAAACAGACAGGCGACGAAACGCACACCGTTCTCCTTTCCACAGCGCACCCGTTTAAGTTCGCTTCCGACGTGCTGCAGGCGTTCGGGCCGCGCGCGGAGGACGACGATTTTGAAAACGCGCAGCGACTCAGCGCGCGCACCTGCAAGCCCGTGCCCACGGCGATTTCCGGCCTCGCAAGCAAACCCATACTGCATACCGCCGTATGCGAAATTGCGGATATGCCCAAGCGCACGCTTGAGGTACTCTGAACCAATTCGTCACGGAGGATCAGCCCATGAAACTTGCGCTCTGTCAGCTTGACGTCACCGAGGATAAGGCAGGCAACCTGCGCCGCACGCGGAACATGCTGCTGCGTGCCTGCGACAACGGGGCGGACATGGCGATACTGCCCGAGATGTTCAATATCGCCTATGTGCCCCGCCTGTTCAAAGGGGCGGCAGAGCCGTGCCCCGGCGGAGACAGCGCCGCAATGCTCGCACAAACCGCGAGGGAAACGGGCATGTTCATCGTGGGCGGCTCTGTACCCGAGCTGTCTGAAGGAAACGTCTACAATACCAGCATGAGCTTTGGACCGGACGGAAGTCTGTTGGGGAAATACCGCAAGGCGCACCTGTTCGATATCGACGTGCCGGGCGTGTTCCGCTTTATGGAATCGGAAACGATCGCGCGGGGAGATAACTACCCGCTTATGCTGGACGCGCCGCTCAAAACGGGCGTCGCCATCTGCTTTGACATACGCTTCCCCGAATGGTCGCGCCTGATGATGCAGCAGGGCGCGGACCTCATCGCGCTGCCCGCCGCGTTTTCCCGCAACACCGGCCCGCGCCACTGGGAGCTGCTGCTGCGCGCGCGGGCGCTGGATAACCAGGTGTTCGTGGCGGCGGTATCACCCGCCCAGTCCAAAAGCGCGTACGGCCACTCCATGCTGACCTCGCCGGACGGCGCGGTGCTTCTCGACTGCGGCGAGGAAGAAACCATGCGCATCGTGGACCTCGACCCGGCCCTGCTTGAGGAAATGCGGTACAGCATCCCCGTACGCTCGGCAAGAAGAACGGATTTATACCGGCTTACGCCGGAGCAATACTGATGGCAAAAGAACGCATTAAACAGGAAAATAAGCCTCGACGCAGTCGTAAAACGTTGCTCCTGCTTCTTCTGGCGCTCATTTTGCTGATATCCGCGCCGTTTGCAATCAGCGCCTATGTGGTCGCGTCCGCGCGGCCCTATGTGCTCACGCCGGAGCAGGCGCCGGGAACGAACGCCGACTGCATACTGGTGCTGGGGGCGGGCGTATGGTCCGGGGAGCGCCCCAGCCCCATGCTGCAGGACAGGCTGGATTGCGGCATCGCGCTGTATGAAAGCGGCGCGTCGGACAAGCTTTTGATGAGCGGCGACCACGGCCGGAAGGACTACGATGAAGTAAACGTCATGAAAGCCTACGCCATGGAGCGCGGCGTACCGTCCTCCAGCGTATTCATGGATCACGCGGGTTTTTCCACCTATGAAAGCATGTACCGCGCACGGGATATCTTTCAGGCGAAACGTATCCTCATAGTAACGCAGGGCTACCATCTTTACCGCGCGCTGTACGACGCGCGGGCGCTGGGGCTAGATGCGTACGGCGTTGCCGTAAACGACCGCGGGTACGCCGCACAGCGGTATTACGACGCGCGCGAACTGCTGGCCCGCGCAAAGGATTTCTTTTATGCGCTCTTTCAGCCGGAGCCGACTTATCTTGGCGACACCATCCCGGTGAGCGGCAACGGCGACGCCACCAACGATAAAGTCTGAAACAGCAAGGAGGAAGGCGTTATGCTGTTTGTCTGTTACCCGAAATGCACCACCTGCCAGAAGGCCAGGGCATGGCTGGACGCGCAGGGAGTAGCGTATAAGTTTCGCGATATCAAGGAGCAGAACCCCACACTCGCGGAACTGAAGGCATGGCACGCGAAAAGCGGCCTGCCGCTGAAGAAGTTCTTCAATACCAGCGGACTGAAATATAAAGAGCTGAATTTGAGCAGCCGGTTAAAAGACATACCTGAAGAAGAGCAGTTCGAACTGCTCGCCTCCGACGGCATGCTGGTCAAGCGCCCCATCGCGGTGGGAGAGGGTTTCGTGCTGGTTGGGTTTCAGCAGAAAGCATGGGAACAGCAACTGCTGTAATATCACGAGCATTGCAAAAGGCGGAGCGCGTCGCTCCGCCTTTTTTCACGCGATTTTTCCTTTACGCGAAATAATCCACAGCCCCGCGCATAAGCTTCAGCCTGCCGCCATCCGGGCCGTTTTTATAGAGCCCGTTCCCCGCGCGCTCGGTGTGCGCCATTTTACCGAATATGCGGCCGTCCGGCGAGGTGATTCCCTCTATGGCCTGTACGGAGCCGTTGGGATTGAAGTCGATTTCCATCGTCGGCCTGCCCGCCTCGTCCACATACTGCGTGGCGATTTGCCCGTTTTGCGCAAGCTGCGCGAGCAGCGACGGGCCGCATACGAAGCGGCCCTCTCCGTGGGATACGGGAGCGACGTGCAGATCGTCCACATTGGCGTGCATGAGCCACGGCGAAACATTGGAAGCCACGCGCGTACGCACAAGGCGGGACTGGTGCCTGCCTATTTCGTTGAACGTCAGCGTGGGGCAGGTTTCGTCCATATCCCGTATTTCGCCGTAGGGCAGCAGCCCCAGCTTGATCAGCGCCTGGAAGCCGTTGCATATGCCGCAGATGAGTCCGTCCCGCGAAAGCAGCGCGGCAATGCCCTCCGCTATGCGCGGATTGCGCAAAAACGCCGTAATAAATTTGCCTGAGCCGTCCGGCTCGTCACCGCCGGAAAACCCGCCGGGGATAAACAGTATCTGACTGTTTCCCAGGTACTGCGCGAATTTTTGCGCGCTCTGTGCGATATCCGATGCGGTCAGATTGCGCACCACCAGTATTTCCGGTTCCGCTCCCGCACGCTTGAGCGCGGCGGCGGTATCGTATTCGCAGTTGGTCCCGGGAAATACGGGGATGAGCGCGCGCGGCTTCGCGATACGCGTCGCGGGAACGGCAATCCTGCCCTTATCATATCGGTATGCTATGAGCGCGGATGTTGCTTCCGGCTTTGCGATGCGGGTGGGATATATGGGCTCAAGCGTCGCGTCGTACGCGCGCTCCAGTTCTTCCAGAGAAATAACATCCCCCGAAACCTCTATTCTGTATTCCGCCATCGTTTCGCCCAGCGTAACGCCAGCCGTTTCCTCCGGAAGAGTTTCGAGAACCAACCCGCCGCAGCAATGCGCGAACAGCACATCTTCGGAAGCAGTCAGTCTGCAGCCAATGCGGTTGCCCAGCGCCATTTTAAATAGACCTTCCACTACGCCGCCGAATACTGGCGTCCATGCGGAAAGCGCCCTCCCGGAGCGTAGGAGTTCCTGCGCTTTATTCCATAGTTTCTTCAGGCTTGCCGGCGTTGGCAGGCCGTTATCATCGAAGTCTGGAGAAAGCAGCGCAATGCGGGAGCCCGCGCGCTTGAATTCGGGTGATACGATGTGTGCGGTATCCTCCGCCGCGACGGCAAAGGAAACGAGGGTGGGCGGCACGTCCAGCTCTTCAAACGAGCCGCTCATAGAATCCTTGCCGCCTATCGCGGCGAGCCCCAGGTCAAGCTGAGCCCGCAATGCACCCAACAGCGCGGCAAGCGGCTTACCCCAGCGCGTATCGTCCTGCCGAAGGCATTCGAAGTATTCCTGAAACGTTAGGTAGCATTGCGATAATTCGGCGCCGGAAGCCACAAGTTTCGCAACGGATTCTACCACCGCACAGTATGCGCCCGCGTATGGGTCGGCTTCGCTCAAGCTAGGGTTGAAGCCGTACGCCATGACGGAACAAGAGTTGGTCTTTGCTTGCAGCACGGGGAATTTTGCCGCCATGACCTGCGCCGGAGTCCTCTGCCGTTCGCCGCCGAGCGGCATCAGCACGCTGCCCGCGCCTATTGTTGCGTCGAAGCGTTCAATCAGTCCGCGCTTAGAGCACACGTTGAGATCCGCCGTCATGCGAAACAGCCGGTCCCGCACAGACCCTTCGGCAAAGGGATACACGGCCACGTGCGGCTTATTCACATGGGCATCCGCGTGTTTCTCCGCCCCGTTGGTGTTGAGGAATTCACGGGAAATATCCACGATAGCCCGGCCGCCCTGCATCATAACAAGCCGTGCCTCGGCCTGTACGCGCGCCACAGGCGTGGCTTCAAGATTTTCTTCGGCTGCAAGCGCCATAAAGCGCGCCGCATCCTTTTCTTCCAGGAGAACGGCCATGCGCTCCTGCGATTCGCTGATGGCGAGTTCGGTGCCGGTCAGGCCTTCGTATTTCTTAGGCACCGCGTCAAGCTCTATCGTAAGCCCGTCGGCGAGCTCGCCTATGGCGACGGATACGCCGCCCGCGCCGAAATCGTTGCAGCGCTTGATGAGCCGCGCGGCCTCCGGGTTGCGGAACAGCCGCTGCAGCTTGCGCTCTTCAGGCGCGTTGCCCTTTTGAACCTCCGCGCCGCAGCTTTCAAGAGAAGAGAGGCTGTGGGTTTTGGAAGAGCCTGTCGCACCGCCGCAGCCGTCCCGCCCGGTACGCCCGCCGATAAGCAACACCACGTCGCCGGGCGCGGGCTGTTCGCGGCGCACCTGCGATTGCGGGGCCGCGCCGACCACCGCGCCGATTTCCATGCGCTTCGCGGCGTAGCCGGGATGGTAAATTTCGTCCACTAGCCCCGTGGCAAGGCCGATCTGGTTGCCGTAGGAGCTGTAACCCGCCGCCGCCTCCCGCACAATTTTACGCTGGGGCAGTTTGCCCTTCGGCGTATCCTTCAATGGCTGCAGCGGGTTCCCCGCGCCCGTCACCCGCATAGCCTGGTATACGTACGCGCGGCCCGAGAGCGGATCGCGGATGGCCCCGCCGATGCAGGTGGCCGCGCCGCCGAACGGCTCAATTTCGGTGGGGTGGTTGTGCGTTTCATTCTTGAACAGCAGCAGCCACGGTTCGCGCGTGCCGTTTACATCCACGGCCACTTTTACGGTACAGGCGTTGATTTCATCCGATTCGTCCAGTGCGTCGAGCCTGCCCGTTTTCTTCAGATATTTCGCCGCAATCGTCGCCATATCCATCAGCGTGACCGGCTTTTTTACGCCAAGCTCCCGCCGCAGTGAAAGATAGTCTTCATATGTGCGCTGCGCGGCGGAGTGATCGAAGGAAACTTTATCGATTTTGGTCAGGAATGTGGTATGGCGGCAATGGTCCGACCAATAGGTGTCGATTACCCGCAGCTCGGTCAGCGTAGGGTCGCGTTTCTCGCTCCTGAAATACTCCTGGCAGAATCTCAGATCGTCCAAATCCATGGCCAGCCTGTATTCCCCGAGGAAATCCTGCAGCCCCGCTCCTTCCAGGCTGATAAAGCCCGTCAGCACAGGCACTGGTTCCGGCGCTTCATATTCATAAATGAGCGTATCCGGCAGTTCCAGCGCCGCTTCTCTGCTATCCACCGGGTTGATAAGGTAGCGTTTGATGGCCAGCACGTCTTCTTCCGTCAGCGCGCCATACAGAATGTATACGCGGGCATTGCGCACGACAGGGCGCTCCCCCTGCGAAATGAGCTGTATGCATTGCGCGGCGGAATCCGCGCGTTGGTCGAATTGGCCGGGCAGATATTCGACGGCAAGTACGGCGCAGCCGCCTTTTGCGCAATCCTCAGGTAAGGAGTCGTATATGAGATCCGTCTGCGGTTCGCTGAATACGGTATGCTTGCAGCGTTCAAACAACGCGGGCTCTATACGCTCCGCGTCATACCGATTAATCATACGAACGCGCTCCAGCGCGCCGATATTCAAAAACGAGCGGAGATTCTCTTTGAGCGCATTCGCCTCCTGGGCGAACGTGGGCCGTTTTTCCACATAAATGCGATAGACCATGCTTCCTCCGGTTTCAAGTCCTAAGATTACGTTGGAGGCTCCGCCTCCAAACCACCGCTTAGGGGCGTAACGCCCCTAAGAACCCATTTGTGGAACGCTTTCGCGTTCCACAGGGATGATTAACATTCAAAAATAGCTACTATTCCGAACGCGCTTTCAATGCGCTCTGCCCGATATCGCGGCGATAGTGTACATTTTCAAACGATACGTCCGCCGCCGCCTCATAGGCGCGGGAGACGGCGTTCGGGAGCGTATCCGCAACGGCGGTGACGTTGAGCACGCGTCCGCCCGCGGTGACGACAGAGCCGTCCATGAGCTTCGTTCCCGCGTGGGTAATGCGGATATCCGCCGCCTTCGCCGCCGGTCCGATGTGTATGGGCTTGCCCGTTTCGTATTTTCCGGGATATCCGCCGGAGGCAAGCACCACGCTGCAGGCCGCGCCAGGATTCAATTCGATGGGCACCTCGCTGAGCCGTTCCTCAGAAACGGCGCGCAGGGCGTTAAACAGATCGGTCTTAAGCAGGGGCAGCACCGCCTGCGTTTCCGGGTCGCCGAAGCGGCAGTTGTATTCGATGACCTTCGGGCCGTCCTTTGTCAGCATGAGTCCGAAATACAGGCAGCCCTTGAACGGCCTGCCTTCCTTGTTCATGGCTGCGACGGTAGGCTGGAAAATATCGCGCATGCAGAGTTCCGCGATTTCCTTTGTATAGTACGGATTGGGCGCGATTACGCCCATACCGCCCGTATTGGGGCCTTTATCTTCGTCATATGCACGCTTGTGGTCCATGGAGGATGCAAGCGGAACAAGCGTTTTGCCGTCCGTCAGCGCCAGCACGGAAACCTCGGGGCCGAACAGGCATTCCTCAATCACGACCCTGTCCCCGCTCGCACCGAACGCACGTCCGCTCATCATGGCGCGCACGGCCGCGCTTGCTTCTTCCCTGTTCTGCGCCACGGTCACGCCCTTGCCTAACGCCAGCCCGTCCGCCTTGACAACGATGGGGTATTGGGATTTTTCGAGATACGCAAGCGCCGCGGCTTCATCTGTAAATATCTCATACCGCGCCGTAGGGATGTTGTAGCGCCGCATGAGTTCCTTTGCGAACGCCTTGCTGCCCTCGATCACCGCCGCACGCTTGTTGGGCCCGAAACACGGCACGCCAATTGATTCCAGTTCGTCCACCGCGCCCATAGCCAGCGGGTCGTCGGGCGCGACGACGGCGAACCCGATGTTGTTCGCCTTTGCGAACGCTACCATGCCGGGAATATCCTTGGCGGCGATATCCACGCACGTCGCGTCCGCCGCTATGCCGCCGTTGCCGGGCAGCGCATAAATACGATCGACTTCGGGGCTTTTCTTCAGCGCCTGTATAAGCGCGTGCTCCCGCCCGCCGCCGCCAATAACCATGATATCCATAAATACCCTCCGTCTGCCGGGCTCAGTGATGGAACAGCCGCAAACCCGTGAACGCCATGGCGATGCCGTACCTGTCGCAGGTCTCAATCACCTGGTCGTCGCGTATGGAGCCGCCGGGCTGCGCAATATACTTCACGCCGCTGCGCGCGGCGCGCGCCACATTATCCCCAAACGGGAAGAACGCGTCGCTCGCGAGCGAAACCTCATGAAACCGCGCAAGCCAGTCAAGCTTTTCCTCCTTGGTCAGCGGTTCAGGCCGGGTTGTAAAAAAGTTCTGCCAAACGTTTTCGCCCAGTACGTCGGCGCTGTCCTCATCGGAAAGATACAGGTCTATGGCGTTGTCGCGCTCGGGCCGGGACAGCGCATTGAGAAACGGCAGCGCGAGCACATTCGGGTGTTTGCGCAGATGCCATTGGTCGGCTTTGCCGCCCGCCAGCCGCGTGCAGTGAATGCGGGATTGCTGCCCCGCGCCCACGCCTATGGTCTGGCCGTCCTCCGCGTAGCATACGGAGTTGGACTGCGTGTATTTCAATGCAATCATGGCGACAGTGAGATCCCGCACGGCAAAACCCGGAAACTCTTTGTTCGCCGTCACGATATTGTGGAACAACTCGGGCGTTATGACCGCGTCGTTGCGCGCCTGCATGAACGTTACGCCGAACACCTGCCGGCTTTCCACCTTCGCGGGCACATACGCGGGGTCCATCTGCAGCACGCTGTACTTTCCCTTGCGCTTGCGTTTCAATAGTTCGAGCGCCTCCGCTTCATAGCCGGGGGCGATGACGCCGTCCGAAACTTCCTGCGTGATATAGCGGGCGGTGGAGACGTCGCAGACGTCGCTCAGAGCAATGAAATCGCCAAAGGAGCACAGCCTGTCCGTACCGCGCGCACGGATATAAGCGCAGCACAGCGAGGAAAGCTCTCCTTCCGGCACAAAATACATTTGCCTGAGCGTTTCGTCAAGCGGCAGGCCTACCGCCGCGCCCGACGGGCTGACATGTTTGAAGGAAGCCGCGGCGGGCAGCTTGAGCGCCGCGCGCAGCTCGCGCACGAGCTGCCAGGCGTTGAGCGCGTCGAGAAAATTGATGTAGCCCGGATTGCCGTTGAGCACTGCGACGGGCAGTTCCCCGCCGGGCAGGGACAGGCTCGCCGGGGCTTGGTTGGGATTGCAACCGTATTTCAAAGGCAGCACGGCGCTCACTCCTTCCCTTCCGTGTATTTGTTGCGAATGCGGGTGACTGCCTCCCCGCCGTCAAGGGGCAGGAAGCGAATCAACAGGGAAATGCGGTTGTCCGCATTCAGGCTGGCCCACAGCGCGCTGGTGAACGCATCGATATCCCCTTCCGGCAGTTCCGCCTGCACAGGGTCCCCCGCAAAGCTCTCAAGAGGATCGCCGCCCTCAAGGTATGTATGGATGATATGGCATTCGCCGGAACGCGGCGCTTCGTAATGAAAGAAGGAACGGTCGCAGTCCATGCCCTCCGCTTTCTTGCGCAGAATGCTCAGCGTATAGTCGGGTTCCCCGGCTTTTATGCGCAGCATGCCGCTGATACGCGGGGTAAAGTTCGGCGAGTCCGGCTCGTAGGTACGCGTGAGCAATGCGCAGCGGAATGTACCGCCGTGCAGCAACGCGTCTGCGATGGTATCCGTCTGGTCGCCGTTGGTCACAATGAGCGTATCTTTCACCGTGCGCACCGGCATATAGAGTATGAGAGACGGGTCTTTCACTTTAGCCGCATCAAGAGGCCGGGTACATACGCTTCCGTCAGCTTGCTGCTCAAATATGCGGTTACGGCTGTTTGCGCTTCGTCCCATTATGAAATACGCGGCTACGGCATATGCGCCGTCCTTGGTTTTACCCAACAGTATGCCGCGGCCGGGATAGGCGCGGCCGGACAGATACTCCACTACTCCGGTCATGCTGTTCTCCTCATAAACTACTTCTGAAACTATTTCCCGCGGCCGTCGCCGGCCATTTCCCTCAATATGCGCCTGCAGACCTGCTCCAAGGCTTTGGGCAGCAGCACCCATTCCGCCTGCTGCATGACGCGCTGCTGCAGGGATTTGGGCGTATCGCCGTTGTGCACGCGGACGGCCTTCTGTAGCAATATTTCGCCACCATCCGCCACTTCGTCGACATAATGCACCGTAGCGCCCGTGACCTTTACGCCACGTTTGAGCGCCGCCTCGTGCACCTTCAGGCCGTAATACCCTTCCCCGCCAAACGCGGGAAGCAGGGACGGGTGCACGTTCAGGATACGCCGGGGATACCGGGCGACAAACGTAGGGCTCAGTATGCACAAAAAGCCCGCTAATACCAGCACATCGATGCGATATTGCTCCAATACGGCGGCCAGCGCCGCTTCGAACGCTTCACGGTTCGGATACCCGCGCCGGTCCAGCGCGACGGCGGGTATCCCCGCGCTCTTCGCCCGCTCCAGCGCATACGCGCCCGCGCGGCTGCTGACGACTAGGCGCAGCTCGCCGCTTTTCAACGCGCCGCTCCGCTTAGCGCCGATAAGCGCCTGCAGGTTCGTGCCGCCGCCGGATACTAGTACGGCGACGTTTGCTTTCAGCATACCACGACCCCTTCCCCGCCGGGAAGTACTTCGCCCATGATATACGCATCCTCGCCTTCGTTTCGCAGCAGTCGCACGGCTTCATCCGCTTGGTCCGGCGGCACGACGAGGCACATCCCCACGCCCATATTGAACGTGTTGAACATGTCGCGCTCGGGAATATTCCCCTTCCTTTGAATCACATCGAACAACGGCGGAATTTTCAGCGCGCTCTTTTGAATGTGCGCAGAGAGCCCCTCCGGCAGGCAGCGCGGTATGTTCTCATAGAACCCGCCGCCCGTGATGTGCGCCATGGAACGAACCGCTATGCTTTGCAACAGCTTCAGCACCGGCTGAACGTAGATGCGCGTGGGGGCCAGCAGCGCCCCGCCAATCGTGCGCCCCAGCTCGTCGCTGTATTGTGTAAGCGCGGAAGGATTCCCTTCTGCGTCAAACACGCGGCGGATCAGCGAAAAACCGTTGGAATGCGCGCCGGAGGAGGGCAGCGCGACCAAGGCGTCGCCGGGGCGCACGCTGGCGGGGTCGAGTATGTCTTTTTTATCCGCCAAACCTACGGAAAACCCCGCAAGGTCGTATTCGTCTTCCGGATAAAACCCGGGCATCTCGGCGGTTTCGCCGCCGATGAGCGCGCAACCCGCCTGCACGCAGCCTTCCGCCACGCCCGCGACGATTTGCTCCACGCGCGCGGGCACAAGCTTGCCCAGCGCGATATAATCGAGGAAAAACAGCGGCTTCGCGCCGCAGCAGAGTATATCGTTAACGCACATGGCCACGCAGTCGATGCCCACGGTATCGTGCTTGTCCAGCACAAACGCAAGTTTGAGCTTGGTGCCCACGCCGTCCGTACCACTGACCAATACGGGTTCCCGCATGCCCGATACATCCGGCGCAAACAGCCCGCCGAACCCGCCGATGGGAGAAAGAACGCCTTTCGTCGTCGTGCGTTTGATATGCGCGCCCATGCGCTGTACGGCTTCGTAGCCTTTTGTAATATCCACGCCCGCGGCCTTATAGCTTTCGCTGAAACTGCGTTTTTGTTCGCTCACTGCACGCCCTCCTGCTGCTGCCGGTCGGATATCCGCATGGCATATTTGTTTTTCCCCCGCATCTCCGGCGGATCGCAAGGGTATTTGCCGGAAAAGCAGGCGTCGCAAAAGCCGAGCGCGGTATGATCCGCAAGCTTTGTGACGTTGCCGACGCTTAAAAATCCCAGCGAATCGACGTTGAGCAAGCGCTTCATTTCCTCATCGTTGTGCTTGAAGGCAAACAGGTTCTCCTGCGAATCGATATCCGTGCCGAAATAACAGGGGTACAGGAATTTGGGCGCGGAAGAGCGCATATGCACCTCCGTCGCGCCCGTATCGCGCAATAGCTGCACGATGCGCGCGCTGGTGGTGCCGCGCACGATGGAGTCGTCAATGAGCACCACGCGCTTTCCCTTCACCGTAGCCGCTACGGGGTTGAGCTTGATGCGCACCTTTGTCTCCCTGTCCGCCTGCGACGGTTCAATAAACGTGCGGGCGACATATTTGTTTTTGATAAAGCCTATGCCGTAGGGGATGCCGGATTGGCGGGAATAACCTATAGCGGCGTCGATACCGGAATCGGGCACGCCCACCACCACATCCGCCTGTACGGGATGCTCAAGCGCCAGGAAAGCGCCGGCCCGCTGCCGCGCGATATGCACGGAACTGCCGTCTATCACGCTGTCCGGCCGTGCAAAGTATATGAACTCGAACGTGCACAGCGACGAGCGCCCGCCGCAATGGGTGGCGATGCTGCGCAAGCCGTCCTTATCGGCCACGACGATCTCACCGGGGGCCACGTCGCGCAGGAATGCCGCGCCAATGCTGTCCAGCGCGCAGGTTTCGGAGGCGAATATGTATCCGCCTTTGTACGTGCCGATGCACAGCGGATGGAAACCCATGGGATCGCGCGCGGCGATGAGTTTGCTGGGCGAAAGCACCACAAGGGAATACGCCCCGCGCAGCCTTGTCATCGCGCGGCTCACGGCTTCTTCCACGCAAGACGACGTCAACCGCTCCTTTGTGACGACATAGGCAATCACCTCGGTGTCGCTGGTGGTATGGAATATGGAGCCGTTGAGCTCCAGTTCTTCCCGAAGCTGCGCGTCGTTGGTCAGGTTGCCGTTGTGCGCGAGCGCCATGCGTCCCTTAACATGGTTGACGACAAGCGGCTGCGCATTGAGGCGCGCGTCGTTGCCGGTGGTGCCGTAGCGTACATGGCCGATGGCCATCTGCCCCTTTCCCAGGCTGTGCAGCACGGCCGGTGTGAATACTTCGTTGACAAGGCCCGCATCCCGATAGGAATTGATCAGGCCGTCGTCGTTGACAGCTATGCCGCAGCTTTCCTGCCCGCGATGCTGCAGGGCGTACAGCGCGTAATACGCAAGAGAGGCGACGTCGGCGGTCTCGTTGAGATACACGCCGAATATGCCGCATTCCTCATGGAGCTTGTCGAACATGGTTTCCCCTTACTCTCCGAGCAGACGGCGGAGTATCTCCTGGTACGCATCCTCCACATCCCCCATGTCGCGGCGGAAGCGGTCCTTATCCAGCTTTTTCTTGGTTACGCTGTCCCAGAAGCGGCAGGTATCCGGCGAAATTTCGTCGGCAAGCACGATGGTACCGTCTGCCGTTTTACCGTACTCCAGCTTGAAATCGACGAGCTCTATGTTGAGGTCTTTCAGATAGTTTGAAAGTATCCGGTTGATCTTGAGGGAATAGTCGGAAATCAGCTTGAGCTCTTCCGGGGTTGCAAATTCCATGGCGAATATGTGGTATTCGTTGACCATGGGGTCGCCAAGCGCGTCGTCCTTATAGCAGAACTCCAGAACGGTGGATTTCATGGGCGTGCCTTCGGGAAGGCCCAGGCGCTTTGAGAGCGAGCCTGCCGCTATATTGCGCACGATTACTTCGAGCGGAACGATTTTCACGCGCTTGACCAGGGTTTCGCGATCGGAAAGCTCCTCTACATAGTGCGTGGGGATGCCCTCTTTCATCAGCAGCCGCATAAGATGGTTGGTCACGCGGTTGTTGATTACCCCCTTGCCCACGATGGTGCCGCGCTTCTCGCCGTTGAAGGCGGTGGCGTCGTCCTTGTAGGAGACGATGCACAGGTTCGCATCGTCGGTCGCGAACACCTTTTTGGCCTTGCCTTCGTAAATCTGCTCCATCTTTTTCATGGCATGATTCCTCCTGAAATAATAAATCAGTCCTAAAGGTTAAAAAATCCAAGGGCTGTCAGCCCTTGGCATAGCGTTCCTGTATTGCCGCATCTTTCTTCGCAACCTGCTCGGCCATGATTTTACGCTGCTGTTGCAGCTTCTCATAAAGTCCGGCGTCGTCCACCGCCAAAATCTCAGCGCAGAGAAGCGCCGCGTTTTTTGCGCCGTCTATCGCGACGGTCGCCACAGGAATGCCCGCAGGCATCTGCACGGTAGAGAGCAGAGCATCCAAACCGTCCAGCGTTGAAGATTTCACGGGCACGCCGACGACAGGCAGCAACGTGTTCGCCGCCATGGCACCCGCCAAATGCGCAGCCTTACCAGCCGCCGCTATGATGGCCCCAAAACCGTTTTCTTTTGCGCAACGGGCAAACTCGGCCGCAGCTTCCGGCGTACGGTGCGCGCTGATCACACGAACGGCAAACGGTATGCCAAGCGCCTCCAATTCATCCAGCGCCGGCTGCAGTACGGGCAGATCGCTGTCGCTGCCCATGACAATCGCTACTTTCTTCATGGAATACCTCTATTCGGCCGGCCCATTCCGGCGCAAGAATAATAATGAACGTTATTGGCGTTACGCCATTTATCATACATAATATTTCGAACATTATCAATAGACGAAGCTATAATAATACACAATAATACGCGCGGTATTTTATTAGCTTTGCTAATTACCGCGCGTAAATGTTCATATCCATATCCGAATGATCTTTTAAAAATTAGCCATTCATATTCGATTTATTATATTTTTTCGAAAATCGCACTTTGAGAGAAATGCGAACAATACCGTCAAAAAATGCGCTAATCGTCCGGGCGATCTATGGGCCGGCAAAGGTTCATGGGATACCGCACGGCGCTCTTAGGCTTATACTGCAGCAGCCGCCCCTGCGCTTCCAGCCGGGACTCTATGCGGAACGTATGCCCGGTGTCGGGATTCGTCCATTTGTATACCTTCTGCGGGCTTTTATACAGGTATTCCTTGCCCTCTTTAATGGACGTGAAGAACTGCACGCCCGTACCGGCCATGCTCTTGCGCGGATTGCTTACATGAAGCTTGCGCATCATGTCGTAATAATACCTGCCGTCGGACCAACCGCAGTCCAGTACCAAGTACGCGTCACAGGGAAAGCCGGGGTACATTTTGAGCAGCGCCTCCGATATACCCAGCTTGTTCGCAGTACCAAGGAACATCTCCGTATGGCTGCCGTGCCCGCTGCGGTAGGAATAGTTCTCCGAATTGTATGCAACGTCGCCTATCAGCGCATCTTCAAACGAGGGAATGACGTAGTGTTCCCGTATACCGGGCAGCTTGCGCAGCACGCCGGACTTGCCCGCAAAAAACAATCCGGTAGAAGAATCCGGCACATCGTACCCCAGTTGCTTGTAAATCCATACGAGGTATTCCGCGCAGTCCAGCCCGCCGACCGGGTACTGCCCGTCGCCGGTACGCGACCACCATCTGTCCGAAAATCCTGTAAATTCGCCGTCACCTCCGAATTGGAACGGCACGCCGGAAACCGTCACGCCTCTTACCGTCGCGGTGTAGGATTTGATATCCACGCCATACGTCTGCTCGTATGCAAGTACAAACGGGTGATCGTAAGGCAGCAGCCGTAAGCCCTGCTCCACGAATTTCCGTTCCAGCTTGCTCATGGAACCGGCGCGGCTTTGCGCCGCCGCGGCCGCGGACATAGGCACGACCAGGCAAACGCAAAGTGCCAATACCGCTGCAACGAACCGAAGTACACGCGTGCGGACCATTTCCATATCCTTACCGCCTTTCCCTGTGATGCCATATACTCTGGTATTAATTGAAGCATATCTTCCCATGTGCGTCAAGGAACGGCGGCATACCAAAATCGTACCGCAGCGCTGTACAGCATACCATGATGTGCCTGTTCTGCTAAAAAACAAATGGACCAGCAACCAAAAGTAAAGGAATAGCGCCCCTCCATCATGCGCAAGTTACAAAAAAGCGGGCAAGGGAGAGTAACGCCATGGCAAGAAAAACCAAGAAACTTCCCCGGAAAGCGAACAAAGGCAAGACCGACCGTCCTCTATACGAAGGAGATATCGATCCAAACACGCTCGTTGTATTCAGTGAAACGCCAAATCCACACGACGGATGAACTAAAAAGCGCTCACGCGCTTTTTTCATGTGTCAAACATTCGGGCCTTTCGACTGTAGCGATACTGCTGCAACAGTGAATGCGCGGACATGTACTGAAAGGAAAGCCTCTTTGCACAAAAGGAAGCTGCCTGACTTTTGATCTGAGACAGCCTCCTGTTGCAGTCTTTTTGGGCATGCCACCAGTATTCGTGAAACCCTCTATTTATTCAGCGTAACGCTTCCAAACCGCGTCTTCTCTGAGAAGTCATACGCGCGGACAGTGATGGATGTGGGCAGCGTTTCCATAGCGGCAAGGGAGGTCTTCTGTACAAATTTGTCATCCCCCATCTGCTCGATACTCCCTATACCGGTAACGCCGTCCGCAAGGCGGTTTCCATTTACATCAAGATACTCAAACCACAGTGTGTCGGATGCAACCGCTCTTTGCTCTGCCGTAGCGGAGGGATCTATCTGAAAGTACAGCTCCGCATATATCTCAAGCGCGGTCGCTTGTAACTCCACACGCTCCACCGTTACGCCGGTATCCTCCACAACGGCGGGCTGCTGCTGGCGGTATGTGATGGGATCGGGTAAAGACGGGGCTTCCAATGTGAACGGAAAGCTGTCCTTCTTCTCTTCATCCATCAGCATCTCGCCCTGTGCGTCATAAGGAATGACGGAGGTCTTGCAGACAAACTGCTGCTCTCCCGTATTGCCTGCGCCAATGCCCGAAAGCATCATGACAACCGTCCCGTCCGCTTCCGTTAGATAATCAGCCGTATCCATCACATAGCGCTCGTCAAGGAAGATACCTGCGCCCACATGAAGCAGTGTTTTCCCCTGCCGTGCGGCAAGCTCTTTTAGCGTGGCGTCCGTATCCGGAATACCCATATTGCCCGCGGGATCATCCGGCATAGTATCCATGCACAGCAGCAAAAAGTCGTCCGCCTTAGGCCGTGCTTCCAGCACCACATAGAACTGCTCCGCGCTGTAAACCGCCTCGCGCACGGAGAATGTTACAAGCGCATTGTCGGGCGCTTTCTGGGGCACAGCGGTTTCCAGCAAGCCCGCCGCATTGTCCGGGAACTGTTTTCCTCTTCTTTCAAAAAAGGAAACCACTCCAAAGTGTACCGCCGCTGCATATGCGGTTGTCGCCAGCAGCAATACGCAAGCTGCAATCAGAATAGCGCGCAGCCTGGAATGTCTTATAGTTTTGTGTTGCATAACTTCCCTCTCCTTTATACGGCCCAAGGTGATACGTATGCTTTTTTGAAACGTGTCGGGTGCATTACCAAAGACATTCTTCCAGTCATCCATCAACCCTGCGCCTCCTCAAGTAATAATTCTTTTATCCGGCTCCTTGCCCGGAACAGTCTGGATTTGACTGTTCCCACAGGGATGCGTAACATGGCGGAGATTTCCTTTACATCATACCCTTCGATATAGTGCAGTACCAAGGGCGTCCTGAGCGCTTCATCAAGCGCAAATATCGCATCATGCAGTGCTTCATTTGCATCCGCAGGCGCAATACGGTCCGGGAATTCATCTGTAACGGTAACGCGTTTTTTATTCCTTCCGATGTTGCGGCACTCGTTGATGAGTATACGTACAACCCAAGTTTGAAATAGACTAACGTCCCGTAACATCTGGCACTTTGTCCAAGCCTTGCAGATGCACTCCTGCACAGCGTCTTCCCTGTCGCTTTCCTGGGATAGGAAGCTATAGGATATGCGGTATAGCGTTTGCTGCATTTCAAGGATGCGCGCGGAGAATTCCGCTTGGTGCATCGTTGATCTCCTTTCTATCCGGAAAAACTTTCACTTACAGGATCCTGCCATGTATTAGACGGGAAGCGAAGAGCAGAGGTTCATGGATAACAAAAAATATGTAACCCACTTATCGCAATAAGGACGTTTGCTATACGGTGGCCAAAACGAAAAAGTCCCGCCCATGCGGAGCGGGACGAGTTTGCTTACAAGCTCATCGGGTTTTCATGATCTGCGCGATAACGGAGGGTTCGTACTTCCCGCAGCCATAAGGGATATTTTTTGCAACTGAATTGATTAATGCAGCTTCTTTGCGTACTCGCCTATCTGTTTGTCCAGCACCGTAATATGCTTGGTCAGCCAGTTCAGCATGAACTGGTTTGCATCGAGTATTACCAACAGACTGCCGCCGGATTTGTCAAACTCCTTCTGAAGCTTGTCGAGATGCTCAATAAATGCGGTATGCTGTTGCTTCTGCTGATCGTAGCCGGGATATCGGATAGACAGCATATACGTTTCTTCGTGGGCAAAATGCGTTTTCGTATAGTCGTGCAGGAATTTCAACAGTTCGCCCACATATTCGGAAGACTTATGATTCCTGCCCGCCTCGTATAAAGCGTCTATTTTACCGATAAGCTCCTTGTGTTCGCTGTCGATCGATGCTACTCCTACTGAAAGGTTGGGCGTCCAAGGCATTGTATACATTCCTTTCCGATGTTGGTACATCAAAGCGTTTGCATATTGTATCGAAAGAAACAAAGGCCTGCATGAGAATAACCCGTTATCGGCAATGTTTGTTTTAAATTTTTCAAAGGCTTCATCCATACAAACCGCGTATATGCTATACTCTTCGTGATACGCGAAAGGAAGCGTCAGTATGGCGAACTGGAATCCCTGGCATGGATGCCGCAAATATTCCGCCGGCTGCCTGAACTGCTACGTATACCGCATTGACGAGCGGCATGAGCGGGACGGCTCTCTTGTTCATAAAACAGGGGAGTTCGATCTGCCCATACGCCGCGCGCGCGGCGGCGCGTACAAAATTCCGCCCGGCGACCGGGTGTGGACCTGTTTCACCTCGGATTTTCTTCTCGAGGACGCGGACCCCTGGCGGCCGGAGGCCTGGCGCATGATGCGGGAGCGCAACGACTGCAGCTTCTTCTTTATTACCAAGCGTATCCTGCGTTTTATGGAGTGCGTGCCCCCGGATTGGGGCGCCGGGTACGAAAACGTGCATATCTGCTGCACCATGGAGAACCAAAGTGCCGCCGATGAGCGCCTGCCCGTATTGCGGGAGATTCCGGCAAAGGGCAAGAGCATCGCCTGCGAGCCGCTGCTATGCGGCATCGATTTTCGCGGCCAGCTCGGCCCATGGGTTAAGCAGATCATCGCTGGCGGAGAATCGGGCGCCACCGCCCGGCCCTGCCGGTATGAATGGATGCTGGATATCCGCCGCCAATGCATGGAAGCGGGCGTCGGTTTCCATTTCAAGCAGACGGGCTACCGTTTTGTGAAAGACGGCGCATGTTATCTTGTGCCGCGTCCGCAGCAGCACAGGCAGGCTAAAAAAGCGAACATCGATTATCGTCCGCGCTGACGCCTGAAACAGACGGCGGCATAACGCGCGGCACGAGAGGCATATAAAACAGTTAACGATCCATCTTTGTTGATGGCTGGGGGGAAAATGAACAGTAATGAACTGACGCTCTACATGAACGAAGCGATTAGCGAGCTTATCCGCCATACGCTCAGAAACACAGGCCGCAATCTGCGAGAGACGGCATTTTTGCTGCAGTTTTACAGGCATGCCCGCGAAAACTCCAAAAAACGCCTAAATCACGAAACGGATGGCATCCACATCCCCGCGTACCTGATCGCGAGCATAACGCACGCCTGCAACCTTTTCTGCGCGGGCTGCTATTCGCGCGCAAACGGCACCTGTTCCGAGCGCCCGCGAGCGGAGCTTTTGAGCGCTGCACAATGGCGGGATGTTTTCGAGCAGGCGGCGTCGCTTGGCGTATCCTTCATACTGCTCGCGGGCGGGGAGCCCATGCTGCGCCGCGACGTGCTGGAAAAGGCGGCGGAGTTTCGCAGCATTGTATTTCCCGTATTCACGAACGGCACGCTGATAGACGCGCAATATGCGGAATTTCTCAACGTAAGGCGCAATCTCGTTCCCATATTGAGCATTGAGGGGGGACGCGATCGTACGGATGCGCGCCGCGGCGGCGGTACTTACGAAAAACTACTCAACGCCATGTCGCTCCTCAAAAAACGTGGGATTCTTTTCGGCGTATCCATCACTGTGACTCGGGAAAACATCGCGGAAGTCACTTCTGAAGAATTTCTCTCTCTGCTGCGGGAGCAGGGCTGCAGGATCGTATTTTATGTGGAATACGTACCCGTCAGCCAGCAAACCCGCGACCTCGCGCCCACGGACGCGGAGCGGGCCCAGCTCGACGAAGCGATCGGCTCTCTGCGGAAAACCTGCCCCTCCCTGTTCTTCATATCCTTTCCGGGAGACGAGAAATATCTGGGCGGATGCCTGGCGGCCGGCCGCGGCTTCTTCCACATCAACGCTGCGGGCGGCGCCGAACCCTGCCCCTTTTCGCCGTTTTCCGATCTCAGCCTGCGTGATCACAGCCTGCTGGAGGCTTTGGAATCGCCTCTGTTCCGGCG
>JAEWWD010000027.1 GCA_023396535.1 Bacillota bacterium | reverse complement strand
TTATAATGTGCGGGAGGGCAATGAAATTCCCAAAATAGAAAACGCCACAGCCCGCGCCGGCTACCTGATGGCGGAGGGCGATAGTTTTTCCGCAATGATTCATAATGTAAACGCCGCGTTTGAGCGGCTTCACGCCTTTGACGCAGAGGGCAATGATCTTGTGATACGCTACCGCGACTATGGAGGGAAATATCTTTTTACAGAAGAAACCGAAGCGTAGGTATTCATCCCCGCTTGCGCAGGACATTTGTTGATGGGTGGGAACAAACGGGCTTCATTGCTCCCGGGCGGTACTATGCTGCTCCGCATGTCTGCGGATGCATTCGAAGCTTTCGGGGCTGATGACGTGTTCAATGCGGCAGGCGTCCGCGCGCGCTGTTTCTTCCGCCACGCCCAATGCTATGAGATAGCGGGAAAGCACATTGTGACGGTTGAATATGCGTTCCGCGATCACCCGGCCTTCGTCGGTTAGCGTGATAAGCCCGGCAGAGTCCATCAATATATAGCCGTTTTCGCGCAGGCGCTTCATGGCGTAACTGATGCTTGGCTTACTGAAATGCAGTTCGTTGACGATGTCGATGGAGCGCACCTGACCGTTCTGCAGAGACAGCTTCAATATGGCTTCCAGATAATTTTCGGCGGATTCCTGAATTTTCATATGAGTTCCCTCCAAAAGGATACCAACATAGTTTACTATACCACGAATGGACCGAGTTTTTCAAATACTGCTCCCGAATTCCAACTATTTTGCGGCGCCATTGCGATACAACGCGTTTCGCGCGGATAGTGGCCTCGCCGCCGCAGCAAACTACGGAAAAGGAGGCGATATCGCATGAACGGGAATACCGAACTGCTCAGCTTTGTTTATCAAAACGCGCAGATGGGCGTTGAGACTATCGACCAGCTCAAGGACATTGCAGAGGATACGGACTTCAAACAACATTTGCAGGCGCAGTACGAAGAATACAGGATGATACAGGATGAAGCCAAGCAATTGTTTGAGAAGCGGGGAGTTGACGAGAAGGGCCTGAACGCATTTGAAAAAGCGCGGACATATTTGATGATCAGCATCCAGACCCTTACGGATAAATCCACGTCGCATATAGCGGAGATGCTGACGGTGGGCAGTACGATGGGGGTTATCCAGGCGCTGCGGAGCATACGAAAATATCAGCACGCAGAAGCGGAAATTCTTAATCTCATGAACCGCCTGCTCCGGCTTGAAGAACAGAACATATCGCAGCTCAAACGGTTTATTTGACGCAAGCGAGAGGGACGAAGAACTCTTCGGGCGTGATTTGCGCCTTTTTCGGCATGGGCGGAATCTGCGCGTCGATATCCTGTATGCTCAAAGCCCGCAGCCTTTCCCGGCAGCCTTGATTGAGATCGTCTACTAGGGTGTCCATTACCTTTGCCATGCCGGAGGCGATGACGCACTGCAGATCCGTATCTCCTGAGCGCAATACCGGATCTATCAGGCGCATTTCGAGGGCGTCAAGCACCATATCCAGCGTAATATCCTCCGGCCGCAGCCGCATGGTATATCCGCCATCCGGTCCCTCTTTTGCCGTAATAAGCCCTGCAGTTTTCAGGCGCGCCATCACCTTGCGGACCCGCGCCGGATTGGTGCAGACGGATTTTGCAAGCATTTCGCTGCATACGGTATCCTGCATACGGCTGAGGTATACCAGCGCATGTACGGCCAGCCCAAATTCGCCGGTCATGACAACACGCCCCTTTTTTTGCGTGCGCAGGACACGCGGGACGCCGTGGATTGTATGGCGCCGACGGGGCAGGCGCGCACGCACGCGCCGCAGCGGATGCATTCCGGGCTGTTGGGCGTTTTGTACGTCGGGATGCCGGATGGACAGGCGCGCTCACAGGCCTTGCATTTCGTGCAGGCGCTCTCGTCCACGCGGTAGCGGTACAGGGCGAAGGGGTTGAACAAGCCGTATATCGCGCCCAGCGGGCAGATATAGCGGCAGAAGGGACGAAACACGATCACCGAAAGCAGCAGCAATATGACGAGCAGCGATACCTTCCATGTGAATAAGCTCCCCGCCGCTGCGCGCAACCCGTCGTTGAGGCTGACGAGCGGCAACCCCGCAAGCAGCGTGCCGGACGGGCAGATGTACTTGCAGAACCACGGCTGCCCCTGCCCGATAAAATCCACCGCCAGCATGGGCAACAGTATGACGAAGCCCAGAAGTATGGCGTATTTCAAATAGCGCAGTATCCGGTCGCCGGGCAGTGTTTTCAGTTTTTTTACAAAGGGGATTTTGTACAAAAGGTCCTGTATCAGGCCGAACGGACACAACCACCCGCAAACAAACCGGCCGAGCAGCGCGCCGAAAGCCACTAGGAAGCCGGCAATATAATACGAAAAGCTGTAATCGCGGCTGTTGAGAACCGCCTGTAAAGACCCTATGGGGCATGCGCCGTACGCGCCGGGGCAGGAATAGCAGTTCAGCCCCGGTACGCAGACGGATTTGAGCCGGCCGGAATAGATGGTTCCCTGCAGGTAACCGGGCACATAGCTGTTGGTGGCTGCGGCAAAGCCAAGCTGTACCCAGTGGCGGAAGCTATGCTTGGGGGGGCGTTTACGCCTACCCAATGC
>JAEWWD010000264.1 GCA_023396535.1 Bacillota bacterium | reverse complement strand
GCTCCGGAGAGTGCTGCTTTCCTCGCTGCCCGGCGTGGCGGTTACATCTGTAAAGATCGAGGGCGTGCTGCACGAGTTTTCCACGGTGGAGGGCGTAAAAGAGGACGTCACGGAGATTATACTCAACCTGAAGGAGCTTTGCGTGCGGCTGCACTCAAGCGAGCCCAAGAAGATCATCATCGATAAAATGGGCGAGTGCGAGGTAACAGCGGGCGATATCCGGCCGGATTCCGACGTGGAGATCATCAACCCCGATCTGCACATCGCGACGCTGGATAAAAACGCGCATCTCTATATGGAGATTATGCTGGATCATGGCCGCGGCTATGTCTCGGCGGATAAGAACAAGCGCGTCGGCATGACGATTGGCGAGATCGCGGTGGACAGCATTTATACGCCCATTGAAAAGGTGAATTTCCGCGTGGAAGACACCCGCGTGGGCTCCTCCACCGATTACGACAAGCTGACGCTGGAGATCTGGACCTCCGGCAGCATCAAGCCCGACGAGGCTGTGAGCCGTGCGGCCAAAATACTCTCCGAGCATCTGTCCCTGTTCACTAACCTGACCGATCATGTGCAGGGTGAAGTGATCATGGTGGAAAAGGAAGAGGACAAGAAAGAGAAGATACTCGAGATGACCATCGAGGAACTGGATCTCTCCGTCCGTTCCTACAACTGCCTCAAGCGCGCCGGCATCAATACGGTGGACGAACTGGTGCAGCGCAACGAAGAGGAAATGATGAAGGTGCGCAACCTCGGGCGTAAATCCCTGGAGGAAGTGCAGCAGAAATTATCCGCGCTGGGGCTGACGCTCCGCAACAGCGAAGATTAACATGTAACGTAGGAGGAAAGCATTATGGCCAACCGCAAGCTGGGGAAATCCACGGATCAGCGCGTCGCTATGCTGCGCAACCTCACCACGGCGCTAATATGGAACGGTAAGATTATTACCACCGAAACCCGCGCCAAGGAAGTGCGCCCCATCGCAGAGAAGCTGATCACGCTTGCCGTGAACGAATATCAGAACAGCGAGGTCGTCAAGAAGGAAAGCCGCAACGAGAAGCTGCAAATCGTGCAGCGCGACGTGCACAATGACCTGCCGAGCAAGCTGCATGCCCGCCGGCAGATCATGGCTTACCTGTACGACGTGCCCGAATTCAAATCCAAGAAGGAAAGCAAGCCGGAATACAGGGAGCGCACCGAGGATAAAGCCCATCCCGTCGTGGAGAAGCTGTTCCGCGAGCTCGCCCCCAAGTACGACAAGCGCGGCCGCGAGGTCGGTCGCGGCGGCTATACCCGCATGCTGAAGCTGGGGCCCCGCCGCGGCGACGCCGCCGAAATGGTTATACTTGAGCTTATCTGACGATAAAGCAATTGGACCGCTCTGAAAGGAGCGGTTTTTTATGTTTTTAAGATACATTAAAGGAAAGCATAACGTTCTCCTTATTCTTGCAGTGCTGACGTTGTGGTAAACCTTAGTCTACAAGATTTTGAAGTGATATGCTTCCTTTTTCTTTCCATTGCCCCGATCTTTAGTGTAAGCCCATTATTTGTTGGTCTGCGCGAGCGGCAGTATGATTTCGTCAAAGAATTCCGCGGCGTGCGTCGCGTCCACGCGGTAGGGCGTATCGCCGACCAGCACGGATACGCCTTCATGTGGGCATTCCCGGCTGCAGAACGCAGTTTTGAAATCAAGATTTTCGTGCAGTCCGTATTGCTCAATGCGCTGTGAGAACGCGTAAATCACGTTGTACGAGCCTTTCAGGTGGCACGAGGTGCCAATACATACGCTTATCGGGATCATTATCAGCGCTCCCTTTCCCCGCAGTAGTCTACATGCAGCAGCTCGTGCACGCGCCCGCGCAGCAAGCCGCTGTATAGCGACAGCATCAGCGGGTTTTCTTCCGAGCGCTTGATACTGCACATGTGGTCCGCGTCGTACAGGCCCTGTGCCCGCGCCTGTTGTTCGCCCGCGTAGGAGAACGGCTGCCCCGCTCCGTTGATGCAGCCGCCGGGGCAGGCCATAACCTCGACAAAGTCGAAGTGTTCGCCCTCTTTGATGCGCGCGATGAGCGCTGCGGCGTTTCCGAGACCGCTGACCACGCCGATACGCAGCTCCTTCCCGCCTACAGTCACGCGGGTTTCCTTCACGCCCTGCATGCCCCGTACGCCGTTGTAGGTTAGGCTTAAGAGCATGGTACGTGATTTATCTACCGTAATTCTGCGCAGCACGGCTTCCGTTACGCCGCCTGTCACGCCGAATATCATGCCCGCGCCCGTAACGGTGCCAAAGGGCATATCTACCGCTTCAGGCTGCAGTTCGCTCAAGAGGATACCCGATTCCTTTATCATGCGGACAAGCTCCTGCGTGGTCAGCACATAGTCGACGGCCGGCGCGCCACCGAGCGTGAATTCTTCACGCTTGCTTTCGAATTTTTTGGCCGTACAGGGCATGAGCGCTACGTGCACATGCCTGCGGCTGGAGTGCTTGTGGTGTTCGTGCAGTACGGATGCGAACATTTCCATGGGCGAGCGGCAGGTGGATACATAGGGGAGCAGTTCAGGATACTTCTTTTCACAGAAGCCGACCCAAGCGGGACAGCAGGAGGAGAACAGCGGCATATCCGAGCCCTTTGCGACATGCGCCTGCAACTCGGCGGATTCTTCGAGCACCGTCAGATCCGCGCCGGTCACGGTATCGTATACCTCATCGAATCCCATCCTGCGCAGTGCAGCCACAATTTGACCCATTGCATTTTCGCCTTCCCCAAGGCCCAGATCCTTACCGGCGGCGACGCGCACGGCGGGAGCGATCTGCACCGTCACCTTTGTGTGTGGATCGTCAAGATGCTTCCACACGGCTTCCGCGTCGTTTTTTACCACGATGGCGCCGGTCGGGCAGGCGGCCGCGCACTGCCCGCAGCCCACGCAGGGGGAGGCGGCGATGGGGATGTGGAACGCCGTGCTGATGCGCATTTTGGAACCGCGGTGCGCGAAGTCTATCGCGCCCACCTGCTGGATTTCGTTGCACATCCGCACGCAGTCCCCGCAGAGTATGCATTTGCTGCGGTCTATCGTGATGCAGGCGGAAGAGTCGTCCGCCTCTGGCTGCGCCGCGTCTTTCGGAAAGCGTACGCGTTCGATATGGTAGCGCATGGCGAGATCCTGCAGTTTGCATTTGCCGTTGTTTTCGCAGACGGTACAATCCCGGTTGTGGTTGGCCAGCAGCAGTTCCAATATCATTTTACGGTATTTGCGCAGCCGCTCGGTATTGGTGCGGATGGTCATACCTGCACGGGGCGGCGTGGAGCAGGCGGCTTCCAAGTTTCCCCGCTCGTCCTCCACCATGCACATACGGCATGCGCCGTATATGGAAAGCTCGGTGTGGTAGCAAAATGTGGGCAGCTTGATGCCGGCTTTGCGGATCAGCTCCAGTAAGTTCTTTTCCCGGGTAATTTCGACGGGTATTCCGTCGATTGTCATGAAGTCGGCCATACTTATTCCTCCCTGATGGCGTGGAACGTGCAGCCTGTCATGCAGGCGCCGCACTTGATGCATGTTTCCGTGTCGATCACGTAGGGCTGCTTCACAACGCCGCTGATCGCGCCCACCGGGCAAAGCCGCGCGCATTTGGAGCAACCCTTGCAGGCGGCGGCATCGATGACATAGCGCCTGAGCTTTGCGCAGTTGCCCGTCAGGCAGCGTTTGCTCTGGATATGCGCCTCGTATTCCTCACGGAAATTTTCGATGGTGCTCATGACCGGGAAAGCCGCTGTCTTGCCCAGGCCGCACAGCGCTGTGGCGGAAATGGTATCCGCCAGCTCCAGCAGCAGGTCGATATCGCCCTTTTCGCCTCGTCCTTCCACGATGCGCTCGAGTATGTTCAGCATCTGTTTGGTGCCTTCGCGGCAGGGCACGCATTTACCGCAGGATTCGTTCTGCGTAAAGTGCATGAAAAAGCGCGCTACCTCCACCATGCAGGTGCGGTCATCCATCACGACCAGGCCGCCGGAGCCCACCATCGCTCCGACTTTTTTCAGCGAGTCAAAGTCGAGCGGTATGTCGAGATCTTTTGTGGTCAGGCAGCCGCCGGAAGGGCCGCCGATCTGTACGGCCTTGAACGCTCCGCCGCCGCGCATGCCGCCGCCGATGTCGAATATGATCTCGCGCAGCGTCGTGCCCATGGGTACCTCGATAAGCCCCGTGTTTTCGATATTGCCGGTGAGCGCGAACGCCTTTGTACCCGGGCTGTTTTGGGGGCCTATGGAACGGTACCAGTCCGCACCGCGCGTGATGATGAGCGGTACGTTCGCGAATGTCTCCACATTGTTGAGCACGGTTGGCATATCGAACAGGCCGTGCTCCACGGTGCGCGGCGGCTTGACGCGTGGCATGCCGCGCCTGCCCTCTATGGAGGCCGTGAGCGCGCTGCCCTCGCCGCAGACGAACGCGCCCGCGCCGCGGTTGATGTGGATATCAAAATCGAACCTGCTGCCCAGTATGTTTTTGCCGAGCAGCCCCAGTTCCCGCGCCTGCGCGGTTGCGTTTTTGAGCCGGTCCACCGCGAGCGGATATTCCGCGCGTACGTAGATATACCCTTCCGTCGCGCCGCAGGCCAGCCCCGCGATCATCATGCCCTCCAGCATGCGATGCGGGTCGCCCTCCATAATGCTCCTGTCCATGAACGCGCCGGGATCACCCTCGTCGCCGTTACAGACGATGTATTTCTCCGGCGTGTTCTGCCGCCTTACCTGCGCCCACTTGCGGCCCGTCGGGAAGCCTCCGCCGCCCCTCCCGCGCAGGTTGGAGGCGCTGACTGTATCGATGATGTCCGAAGCGCTCCTGTCGAACAGCGCCGTTTCAAACGCGCAGTAGCCGCCTACGCTGAGGTATTCGCGCAGGGAGGTGGAGTCGATGTGCCCGCAATGCTCCAGAACCAGCCGCGTCTGCTTGCTGTAGAAGGGTATCTCCTCCTGCCGTTTATATACGACGCTGTCTTTTTGGTAAGCCAGCCGCTCAATGTGTTCGCCGTGCAGTATGGTTCTCTCTACGATTTCCCGGCAGTCCCCGGGCTTCACCTTGGTATACAGATAGCCTTCCGGCTCAATCCGAACCAGCGGTCCCATTTCGCAGAAGCCGTGGCAGCCACTTTTTTTCAGCCCCACGCTGTTGTTCTCAAGATCGTGCCCGAGTTCCACCGTACAGTTGACGCCGCGCTCACAAAGCATCTGCCGCAGCCGGTCGAATATGACGAGCGAACCGCTCGATACGCAGCCGGTGCCGGCGCATACGAGTATGCGCTTCTTTTCGCCCTGACGGGCGGCCTCGCAGGCCTTGCGCAGGGATGCAAGTTCCTCTCTGCTCCTGATCATATTACAGTTGCTCCTTCAGGGTTTGTATGAGATCCGCCGCTTTCTCGGGCGTCATGGCGGGGTATACGGCGTCGTTGACCGTCAGTACGGGCGCCAGCCCGCACGCGCCCAGGCAGGATACCGTTTCCACAGTGAAGCCGCAGTCGTCCGTGGTGGCTTTTGTTTCGCTCAGGTGAAGTTCGCTTCGAATGCGGGCCAGTATGGGGATGGACTTGCGGACGTGACAGGCTGTGCCGTCGCAGACTTTGATAACGAATTTGCCCTTGGGCTCCAGAGAGAAGTTCTCATAAAACGTCGCTACGCTGTAAATGCGCGCCTCGCTGACATTGAGGCGCTCTGCAAGGCGGGGGAATACCTCGCGGGGCAGGTAACGGTATCGTTCCTGTATGCCCTGCAGTATGGCGATGATGTTTTTTTCCGCGCATCCTGTGCTGTCGACGATGAAATCGACCGCATCACAATCAACCCCTGTGCTCATAATCGCTCCTTTATATAAAAATTATTTTTCGGGTATTTGCTGGGGGGAGAGCCCCTTGCGCACCCGCACGTCGTTGAGGTGCAGCGTCTCTGAAATCACGGTGAACGATATTTTCTTACGCCGCAGGCTGGGAAACTTTCCAGGCATCCGGTATCCGTTTGAGCGCCAGCAACGGAATAGGGCATCCCTTGTTAATCGACACATATTTGATAAAATTTTATCGATAAACTTATATCGAAATAATATCCCATTTCACAGAGAAAAGTCAACAGATAGGCGATGTAAGCGGACATGAAAAATAGCGCCCGTATGCACGAACGCCATTGGTTTTGGTTATATCATTATTCCTTATAAAGACTAATCAAGCCTTTCCTTCAGGTGTTTGGAAAGCAGCGCGAGGGAGGCTGCCATATTTTCATTATGAACAAGTATCCCCTTTGGCACGACGATGCGGACGGGCGCAAAATTCCATATGGCAAGTATGCCGCATTCAATCATTTCATCAGCGATTTTTTGCGCCGCATCGGCGGGCGTCGTGATAATTCCGATATGTACATTGAGTCGTCTGCACAGGGACTGCATTTTATCCATAGGGAGTACAGGCTTGTCGCCAATGGCGACATTACATTTTTCTTCGGCGCTGTCGAAAGCGGCTACAATCTGCAGGCCGAGGGCTCTGAAGCCTGTGAAATTGAGAAGAGCCGTACCAAGAGAGCCGCAACCCACCAGTATGGCTTCATTCACATTGTGATATCCCAAAAATTCCTCGATATCGTGTATCAGGGGATCAATTTGGAAGCCCATTTTGGGTTTCCCAGGAAGCGAACTGACGGCGGCAAGATCCTTGCGAACCTGCACCTCGTTTAATCGCAGATCGGCCGCGATGACAGAAGCCGCGGCCATCATGACGCCCTGGCGTTTCATTTTCTTCAGATGCTGCAGATAATTCGGCAAGCGCAAAATCGCCTGTTTGGAGAGACCGACCGGGCTTTTGCTATTGTTTTCCATGTATCAATGCCGCCGTGTTTTTTCCTATTTTATTATTTCAAGGAGTGATTGTCAATGTTTTGCCGAAGGCGGCGCCGGCCATAGTCACTGTTGCATCATCGAAAATACAGATAGAATCCTTTAGTGTTTTGGAACGGTACAGCGCATCATCGGTATTTTTTAGCAGATGGGATGCGGTCATACCTTTTTTATAGTGCGCTATCCCTACGCTTGCCGTTACCGGTATGGTGGGATGATTGACGGGGCTTTCATTCAGGTCGTCCTGTATTTGGATGCATGTTTCCATTACTTTTTCTATCGGTTTGTTTTTGAATAAAATACAGAACTCGTCGCCGCCAAAACGAACGGGAAGAGAATCGTCAATACAATTCTTT